>PCSQ01000019.1:8048-11976 GCA_002772455.1 Candidatus Beckwithbacteria bacterium CG23_combo_of_CG06-09_8_20_14_all_47_9
GGGATTTTAATCTTGCGATGACCAGAGAGATCCACCGGGTCGTTGATCCGGAGACTAAACCGAGACGGTAGTGCTGATCAATAAGTTTTGTCAGCAGGTCGTCGATTGCGGGGGTAATCGGCGCCTGCCGGTAAATTTTTTGCGCCCAGCGGTTTAAACGGTTAAAATAAATCTCCCAGGTAAGTTTGGGATCAAGCGTTTGCGCCGAATGGAAAGCGGAGTTGATCGATTGGCCTAAGCTGTGGCCAGGTAGGGCGCCTTCGATTTTGTCCCACCAGGTTTCGGAGTCAATAATCACGCCGTCGAGGTCAAAAATAAAGGCTTTATTGTCCATGATTAATTATAACTCAAGGTTAAACTGTTACTTGATCGACGCGCGGGCGGGGATTACGTCAATACTTGGTGGAGTGTGGTAAATTGGCGGCAAGTGAGCGATAATTATGCCAAATGTGTTTAGTTGTCCCGCTGAAAATTGAATCAAAGCTTAGGCCAGGTAAATACAAGATGGAGACAGGCAGAATTGTTAAGAGTTTGGTTAAAAACGTCCGGGTGGGCGATTACTTAATTTGCCAGCAGGATTTGGGGATTGAAAAAGTATCTAAAAATAAGGCACAATTGATCAGAGATGCGTTACGCCAAGGGATTTAAACTAGCTTTGCTTACTGCCGGGTTTTCCGGAGTAGCCGTGTTTTTAAACAGCCTGACGGTTAAGGCCGTGGGCGATGCTTTAGTGTTTACCACCGTCAAGAATCTGGGTGTGGCGGTGATTATTGGTTTGGTTTTGTTGAGGCAAAAAATTGACTGGTCAATAGTTAGAGCCAATTGGCGGCCGCTTTTGGCCATTGGCGTTATTGGCGGTTCGTTGCCGTTTTACTTATTTTTTCAGGGATTGAGTTTAACTAATCCGGCGACCGGGGCGCTGATACACAAAACCCTGATTTTCTGGGTGGCCTTATGGGCGATCCCGGTCCTGAAAGAGAAAATTTCCGGCAAGCAATGGCTGGCGCTGGGGTTGATTTTCGGCAGTAACTTTATTATTGGCGGCCTGCCGCAGTTAAGTTGGGGGAAAGGGGAGCTAATGATTTTGGGAGCAACGCTTTTATGGTCGGTCGAAAACATTATTGCTAAAAATATTTTAAAGCGGGTTCCGGCAGACGTGGTTGTGGGCAGCCGGATGATTTTGGGGTCATTGATATTGTTGTTGGCGGTCAGTTTCAGCGGCAAAATTAACTTAATTTTTAAACTAAATGCCTTACAGTGGTTGATGACTGTGGTATCAATCGGGCTGCTTACCGGCTATGTCATGACGTGGTACCGGGCGCTTAAAACCGCGCCGGTGACTTTAGTCGCCACGGTGCTGACTTTAGCTACAATAGCTACTAACGTATTATCAAGTATATTTATTACTCATAAATTATCATTAGAATTGTTGTACCAAGTTATTATTCTAGTCGTTGGAATCTGGTTTTTTGTGAAAGAGGCAGGAAAAAATGAACGGGCTTTCGCTTTGCGCTAGGTATGCCTTTGCCCCCAATTATTTAAAGTATTGCGGTCCGGACAAGAATCGGGAACTGGCCGGATATTTGGCTCATTCGGTGGCTGATGCCGGTCTAAAATTGATGCTGGAAAAATTTGAGGCCATGTACCCATACTTACAATTAATTGCTCACAATAATGGTATTGGTGATGAGTTTGACGATCGGGTAGTGGAGGCTTATTGGCTGGGAAATCAGCTGTTGGATAAAGTGACCACTTCCAGTTTTTTTGCCCATGTTCGGCCACGCTTGCCGTTTAAAGACAGGCAATGGTTTGAACAAAAACTGCCGCTAGGAGCGAAACCGAATCACGCCTTTCATGTTTTAAACTTCATGACCCGTACTGGCCACAAGGCGATACCGCAAACGGTTGAAACCATGGATCAATGCCGGATTTCCTGGGGGACGGTTTTGCCCGGCGGCAAAGTTACTACCCAAAAACTAGTTTACCAGCGCGGCCGATTGAGGCTGGTGTCGGCAATCAAAGAGTATAAAAACTTGACCAAAGAGTTTAATCCCGGTGATTTGGTCACAACCCATTGGGGCTGGATCTGCGAAAAAATTAATCGGCAACAGATAAAAAATCTGGAAAACTATACCAATTTGGCTTTGCGGCTGGCTAATACTACAATATAGGTTATGGGAGATTTTAATCAGTCTTTTTGGTTTGATGCCGCCTATACTTATATGATTTTTTCCGGAGTGATTGTATTACTTGGTTCAATTTTTTTGTATTTCGTAGAGAAAAACAGACTAAAAAGTAAGAAGCATAAAAGGAGGGAAAAATGATTTTTGGCCAACGGGATTTTTAGTCCGGCCGGCTGGGGGGGGTTAACCATGATTAATAGTTTGGCGATGCTGGTAGTTCGGTTCGGTTTTAATGTTTTATTTATGACGATGTCTTTTTTAGCCTTGGTATCATCAGTGATCGTTTGGCGCCAGCCGCGGCGGGTGCTGTAAATACTTGACAAAGATTGGCAAAGTTTGCTATTATTGGTGATATGGCGACAATCAATATTTCTTTGCCAAATACTTTAGCGTTGCAGCTGGATGAATTGGTCAATCGATTTGCTTTTGCCAACCGGAGTGAGTTTATCCGGTCGTTATTAAGGCGGTTTTTTTCCGATCAGGCTTTATTGCAGGAAGGTGCCGTTTTCCCCTTTGTTGTTCCTAGGACAAAGTCCAGAAAGAAAATCGTCAGCGAATTTAAAAAAACCGGTAAATATTCCCCGGGTTTCCTTGAAGACTTAAACAAGGGTTTAAAAAACAGCCGCTATTTTAAAGATTAAATGGTAAAAATCCTGCCGGTCAATAAAAAGATCGAGGCTAAAATTAAAAAATTCGCCTTGGCAAAAAAATGGCAGAAGCAATTGAAGTTGTTGAGAACTAATCTATGTCATCCGGGGTTAAATTTGGAACTGATGGAGCCAAGAAATATGGGAATTTATAGCTTTCGGATTGATAAAAAGTTTCGCGCCCTGGTATTTTTTCGAGGCAGTGGCACAGTAGAAATATTAAACATTACAGTTCACTATCACTGATGAAAATTTCGGTGTTCGGGAACCCGGATTTAGACGAGGATAATGCGGCAATTAAATTAATTCCTTGGTTAAAGAAAAAGTATCCGGGAGCTGAAATTAAAATCGAAGATCCCAGCGAAGGCTTAAAACCGGCGGAAGACTGGTTAATTGTGGACACCTGCCGCGGTATTGATAAACCGACCGAATTTAAAGATTTGGATAAATTTGAATCAGTGCGGCGTGTCAGCGTTCATGACTATGATTTGGCCATGGAGCTAAAACTGTTAAAAAAACTGGGGAAAATTAAAAAACTAAAAATTTTGGCCATGCCAGTTGATGGTTAAGAAGTGGGCGGCACAACTCATGCAGGGATCATAGGCGCGGACTAAAACCTCGATCTCGTGGGCGAGTTTAATCTTATCCACTTCACTTTGGAGGTGAGTTTCCACTAAAATTTTAATATCGTTTTCGATATTTAACTGGTTTTGGCCGGTGGGGACCAGAATTTCCGCGTCAGTGACAACGTTATTTTTGATGACCAAATGATGGTAAAGGATGCCCCGCGGGGCTTCGACCACGCCGATGCCCTCACCGGAAATTACCGTCGGTTTAACCAATGGCTCCGGGGCAAACTTGGTTTTAGCGAGAATGGCAATTGAGCCATCGATGGCCTGTAAAATTTCGACTGCTTGGGCCAGATTGTTGTGGTAAACGTTGCGGGACGGAAATGGCGCCGGCGGGTTGGGCATTAAATTTAAACGGGCTAAGGCGCCGGTCATGTAAAAGCCTTCTTTGTAGGTATAAGCCGAAGCTTGAGAATAATCGAGCTGCTTTTTTTGCAAATGGGAGCGGTACTGGGTTTCGGCAATATCC
>PCSQ01000042.1:0-5089 GCA_002772455.1 Candidatus Beckwithbacteria bacterium CG23_combo_of_CG06-09_8_20_14_all_47_9
TAATGGTTTTGCCGTTATTGTCCGGTGTGGAAGAATTTAACTTGATTTTGACAGGGTTTGGGTTGTTCTTGAGTTTATTGTCGTGGTATGCTAGTATTTTACTGATGAAAGGAATTAGATTATGATTTATATCGGTCCTTTGGAAACTTTCTATATTGCCGGGGCTTTGGCTTTGTTGGCGATTGCCATTATTGCTTATCCTACCTTGCACTCCAGAAAATAAATTTTCCGCCGGACTTATTAATTGGTCAATTTGCATAGATTGCGGAAACATTGATATTATTTGATCCACTTTGACTGGTTATTTTTACAGGCTTCTTGAGTAAAGGGGATTCAGCCGGAAGACGGGGATTGCTGATATAGTTTGATAGTGTTGTCTTGGTTGGTTGGTTGGTAATTTGCGGAAAACCAGAGGCCAATTGACCAATTTTTCCAATCTGTTTTAATAGCAGTCCGGCACAGTGACTGCCAGATTTAATAAATCGGGTCATTAGTTTGACTTGATAATGTTTTTTGTCTATATTCTTGGTTAAAATCAGCTGATTTGGGGTTGAAGAATGGTCAAAAAAGCCGGCGGAGAATAGCGGGTGGAACAGCGGCGCGTAATTGGACGGCGGCAGCGGTGAGCGCCGGCGGTTAAAAAGGCGGTTAAAAAGATTAAAGTTAATTTTTTTCATGAGTGAAAATATATAGACATGTTTTTATAACGTCTATAGTTTAATTAAATTATTATCTGTTATTTTGACTTGTTTGGTTGCCCATAATAAATAATTATGAACATCGGAAACATAGTTTTTGATGGTGGAGGCGGATAATTTTTGGCGGACGAGTTCGTGTTTAAAATTATTCATCAGCCGGCTGATAGTGGGATCGATTCGCTGCCGGGGCAGGGCCGCGGCCGGATTAGTGTCAGCCAGCCGGGCCATTTCTAACCAGCCGCCGAAACGTTTGAGGCTGGAAAAATAGCGCCGGGCGGTGGACGGGAGGACGCGGTTGGCCGGATCATTAAGCCGGCGGCCGTAATTGCCAAAAACCGCGGCAGTTAGATTGGCCGGAACAATTGTGTCTTCCTGTAGTTCGCGTTTCAGCCAATCCAAAAAAACCTGGACATCGGAGACGTAGTTTTTAAGCGTCGCCGGCGCCAGCTTTTGGTTGGCCTGGTTGTGGTTAGCGAGGTAGGTTTTGAATTGGGCAGTGAGAGTGGACATTGAATATTTGGGTGTTTGGGAGTTTGAGTATTTGGAAATTTAATAAATTGATAATTTAATAAATTGATAATTTAATAATTTAATAATGATAAATGGTTAGTGGGCTGGGCAACCGGACAGCCGTTGTCCAGCCCGGCAGAAATTAATTAATTTACAAAACGCTTAAGCCTAAAAATAAAGTGAATAAGCCGACGGTCACGCTAAGCAAACTTAAAGCTTCGGCGGCGACCTTAGCCGAGCGGCTGCGGAAAATGCTTTTGAAATTAATTGCCAGGTTGATTGGCTTCCAATCAAAGACAGCCGTGGTTGGTAGAACTAAACTAAAAGACATTGATTCCTTTCTTGAGTCATTAGATTAAATTAGACTCTATTACAAGTTATAAGAAACTGACCGGGTGAAACAGTGGTCAAATTTTCTAGGGTTTATAGAGTAAAAACAGAGGTAAATTAGTCTTTATCTAGTTTCATGAAGTTTTCATGATAGTAAATTACTATATCAAAATAGATAGATAAGTATTTATAAATATCAGTATTGATATTTTTTAGGATTTCCGGTAACGGCCTTGACAGTTGCCGGAGTGTTGTGTTACTGTGTATTTTAGTACTAACTAACACTGCAATTATGACTGCACCAAAGTGCATCAACTGTGGATAACCATGAAATTACTCAAGAAAAAACTGCTTTTTAGCTTGCTGATCGATCAGCCGGGTCAGGAATTTGAGTATCATGACTACCATTATCTCTATTATCGAACCAGTGAATTTAACCCCGGATCGGCGCGTGATGCGGTAAATGAACTGGTTACCGAGGCGGCAATTGACAAATTGACGCGTAACCTGCCTGCCGGCAAGGCAGGCCGGCGGGCATTTTTTCGGTTAACGTCGGCCGGCCGGGAAATTTTACTCAAGAATTTGCATCCGGAGGCCCGTCAAGGCCAATGGGACCGGCGTTGGCGGATAGTCATTGTTAATAAAATCGGCGTTGCCTTAAGGCCGTTTCAGCGGGAATTGGACCGCTTGGGTTATCGCCGCCTTTCTCGGGGAGTTTATCTGTCCGCGGCCAATGTTTCGGTTCAAACCCGGGAGATTTTAATGAAGAACCATTGGTTAAATCAGGCAGCGGTAATTGAATCCCGGGGTTTAGTCGGCAGCGACGATCAGATTTTGGCCCGGAATCTATGGCAACTCGAGAAATTAGGGGAAGAATACGATCAGTTTATCATTCTAGCACAAAGACTGCTGGTTTCCGGCCGGCGCAATTTGGTCTTATTACAGCAAGCTAAATTTGGCTTTAAGGCAGTCTTTGACGCTTACTTTAAACTCGTTTGTCTTGACCCGGGTTTGCCCAAGCCGTTACTGCCGCCAAACTGGCGGGGCGAGGATGCAAAAAGCTTATTCTTTCGTTTAGTTGACTTGGCAAAAACCGCAAAAATTTAACGGCGGCGTTTTGATATAATAATATATATTATGAGCAGGATAATAAGGATTACTAACCACCAATTGATGGGGCACAACAGCGGGGGAATTAGCTCAAAAGCGGTCACCGGCGCCAGAGTCAGAGGCACTATAACCGGCACGGTAAACGATAAATCCGGGAAGGGCGAAGGCAAGGGAATGGTAATTAAGCCGGCGCCGGCAATAATGTCCAGGTAAAATGACGGCAGCAAGGTATTGTTCCCGGCCGGGTCAGAACTGCTGACAGAAACAGTGTGGCGGCCTAAAGCTAAAGCGGTCTTGGGCTTGACGCTGAAAAGCCGGTCACTGCCGACCAAGACCGTGACCGCTTCGTTGTCAAAAGTGATCGAGAGCGCGGCGTTGCTTTCGCTTTGGCCGGAAATAACCGGGTAGCGGTCGCTGGTCGAAAAACTGACGGCATTCTGGAATTCCTGCCCGGCGACGGTTTCAATTAGGATCAGCGGCGCGGTCGTATCGATCGTAAAGGTCCAGATGGCCGAATCCCTTTCAGTCGCATTGGTACCGATCGCTTTAACCATCCAGGTATGGGTGCCTTCGGCCAGGGCCGAGAGCGCCTGGGTAGTGATCGTCGCGAAGGACTGGGGAATATGGTCGGTATTTTTCACTCCGTCCGGCCATAATTGGTAATGGGAAATTAAAGTTTCGCCGCCGGAGGGGTTAAAGATAAACGTCGGCGCGGTGGTGGAAATGGTTGAGTTATTATTTGGGCTGATTAGCACCGGCGTATCCGGCCGGATACGGTTAGGCACGGTGGCAGTCACTGCCGCTAAAATTAGCAACCAGATCATTATTCAGGAGGAAGGTTTTTCCGCCGTTTTTTGAGAATAACGAGCAGGATAATTATTGCCAGGGCCGCGGCGATCACGCTAATCTCTTTGACCGGGACGATCCAGAAATAAATCAAGCCGGTTAAGGGAATGGCGGCATCGCCGGCTTGGGCGGTTAAGCGGGCGGCGTAACGGCCTAAATGCCACTTGCCCGGTACGGTCCAGTCATATGTTCTCGAGGCAAAGGGAAAGATATTTTTCTCCTCGAGCTCGGCCGAGTAAGTCTCGTCGCCCAGCCAGTTAGTCACGGTTAATTTTCCAATCGGCCGCAGGTGAATATCGCCCAAATTTTCAATTTCGGCCATGATTGGCGTTGGGCCGTAGTGTTTAAATTTATTGTCCGCCTTAAATTCTTTCAGGTTAACCGCTTCGGTGACGTCGCCGATGACTTTTAAGTAAACCAGACTGCCGACTTGCGGGCTGATCTGGGCGCCGGTGCCTTGGGCCAAAGATCCTTCGGCGATTGGAGCGTAAGTTACCATGGCGTAGTGGCCGCCCGGCAGGCCGTCTTGAGGGACGCTGATGATCAGGTCGACGCCGGCGGTCTGTCCGGCCGGAACGAGGATTTGTTTAGGGGAAACGGATATCCAGCTGGCCAGGCTCCAGCGTCCGGAAACCGCTTCGGTTACCGGAATGGGCGTGCCTTGATTGCCGGTAACGATAAAGTCGGCCACGATCACTTTGTAGGCTTGGTCGGTGCCGGTTTCATTCCTGATTCTTAAACTTTCCTGGACCGTGCCCCCGGGCAAGGCTTCGATTTCCAGTCGGGGAGGAATAGCGGTCATCGAAAGTTTCTCCTGTCCCAAAACAGGGGCGGCAATCAGCAAAAAGAGTAAGGGCAGGAATTTTTTCATATCTAGAACGTGGCCGTGGCCACGTAAGTAATGTTATTTTCGTAATCGCCGGCGGTTTGGGTGGTGGCTACCGTCAAACGGTAACAGACATACATGTCTTCGGTTGTCGTTGGTATGGTAGTTTTTGACATGATTGAGAGAGCGGTATCGGAATCGTCCGGCGTTTCCGAAGCGGTTGCGGTCGAGGGGATCATCCGGGCGCAGTAAGTGCCGGTACAGTTGCCGGTGGCGGTCGAGTACTGGAACGGGACGGTGGTAGCGTCAACGTTTTGAATCGAAAAGCCGAACCCGGAAACGTCGTTTTCGGTCGACCACTCGCCGCTGGTAGTGTCGGTGCAGTTTTCGCTGTCACAGTCGGTGTTGACTATTTCGGTCGAGTGGTCGCCGCCGACCGAAAGTTGGTCGTCGCTGATCATGGTGACGGCATAGCCGCCGGCCGCGTTAGTGACGGCCGAGAGTGTTTGGCTGGCATCGTTATAAGCGGCTAAGGAAACTGAACCGAACGGAACTGCCGTCGCCGTGGTGGTGACATCAGTGGTGGTGCCGCAGCGGGTGGCTCCGGAAGCCGCCCCGGCAACGGTAAAGGTTAACGACGGATCGACCGTAGCGGTCACCCGGACCGATTCGATGACGGCGATCTTGATCGTGGTCGAATCGACCACGGCGTAGTCCTGCAACCGGTCTTTTAAGTGCTGGACGGTAACGGTATAAGTATCGGCCGTAC
>PCSQ01000042.1:5102-5167 GCA_002772455.1 Candidatus Beckwithbacteria bacterium CG23_combo_of_CG06-09_8_20_14_all_47_9
GGCGCCCGGCGCCGGGTTGATCAATTTATTGGCGCCGCCGATGGTAAAGGTTAAGGCCGTAGTGG
>PCSQ01000042.1:5237-6538 GCA_002772455.1 Candidatus Beckwithbacteria bacterium CG23_combo_of_CG06-09_8_20_14_all_47_9
GGTCGCCGTGGCCGTTTCCCAGGAAGTCACCCCGCCGCCGGTCGGAGCGGTTAAAGACGGGGTATCGACGCCGTAGTCAAAGCCGTCGTGGTTGGGAATGCCGTCGTTATTAGCGTTGGCGCCGGAAGGAATTAAAATCCGGATGGCGCCGTTGGGAATAGCCGTGGCGGTAGTAAAAGTGACGGTGTGGGTAGCCGAGCGGCTGGCAATAATGACGTCATCGTCTTCCACGTCGCCCGAACCCAAACCGGCCGTAATCTGGAACTCGTCGGTGTCCAGAATATCGTCAACCGTATAGGTCGAGCCGGTGCCGGCGTCGCCGACCCAAACCGAGTCGCCGCTAAACAAATTGGCGGTTGAGGTTGAGGGCGAACCGGAAGTGTTAACGGTTAGCAGGGTGGCGCCGACGGTGTGGGCGCCGTTTAACGAGCCGTAATAAGATAATCGGGAAGTCGAGAGAGTGTCGGCGACTGAAGTTAAGTTGGCCGAGTCCAGCGCTTGCGGCTGGGTAAAAGCCAGTAAGCTGACGATTAAAAAACTTCCCAGGAATTTTTGCTTTCGCCGGATCATTGTTTCAGTTTCTGCTGTCTACTTAGTTTTGTCAAGCCTCGGTAGCCAAAAAATAACAGGCCGAGAACCAGCAGGGCTTTATAGGGCAGGACCCAGAAAACTATGTTTTCCGAAACCGTATTGGTGGTATCCTGGGGCGTGATTTCGGCTTCAGCCGTGTATCGGCCCAGCGGAAACACCGGATTCCAGGCTAAATTGGAAGGGTCGGACCCTTCCAATTTAGCCTGCCTAATCGTTCCGGCCAGGATGTGATCGCCCTGCAGAGGGAGTGTCGCTACCGGGCGGCCGAAAGTGTTGGAGATTTTGATTTGGCCGACCGGCTGCAATCGGGTAAAAGACTGGTTCTTTATTCGTAAAATAAACTCGATTGGGTCGAACGAATCACTGACAAGGTGCGACCTTGTCATCCCAAACTCCTCGATCTTCGCTAGGCGGTTTGGAGTCCCGCTTTTCGACACGGTCAATAAAATCGGCGAGGCAATCGTTGCCTGGGTAACGGTGCCGGAACCGCCGATTAGCCCGGTGGTATTGGATTCGATTACCAGCGCGGCCGGGTAATCGGCGTCTTCGGCCGCGGCCGGAATGGCAATTTTTAACACCAGCTCCTGCGATTGCCCGGCTTTTAAATTTAAAGTTACCGGCAGACTAGGTAAATCAGCGTTAAGTAAAGAAAAATAATCGGGTAACCGGCCCCCGAACTGCAGATTAATATGGCCAAACTCGTCGGCCGC
>PCSQ01000042.1:6575-7694 GCA_002772455.1 Candidatus Beckwithbacteria bacterium CG23_combo_of_CG06-09_8_20_14_all_47_9
TCGGCCTCGTTTTTTAACCGGTAAACTTGAGTGACTGATTTGCCCGGCCGGACCATGACTTCAAGAATCGGCGGCCAAATAGACAACGACGTGGTCTGCCCCTCGACTGCGCTCGGGGTTATTAGTCCAATAAGACTAGTAAGTAGGAACAGCGATAAAAGTAAGCGCGTTTTCATAATCTCCGGCGGTTTGAGTCGCGGCAATATTAATTTTGTAAGTGACGGTAGCGGTTCGGCTCTTGCCGACGTTGGCCGAAGACATAACAATTTGGGCGGTTTCGGAAAAAGACGCGTCGGCAAACTGTTTGAAGTAGGTGGCATCAGTGAAGGCGGCCGGTATGTCATTGCCGGACATATTATAACCAAAGCCGTATTTTGTCGTATCATCCCAAACACCGGCGGTTGTTTCCGAACAACTGCCGTTGTTGCAGGTGGTATCGGGGATGGTAGCCGAACCGGCTTGGATAGTTAAGGGGTTGTTTGCCGAGGCCGTGACCGCATAGCCGTTGGCGCCGCCGGAGGAAACAGTCAGGGTATTGGTTTGGGTAGAGAAGATTCCCGGTGCCAGACTGCCGAAATCCATTGACAAATCAGAAATAGTAAACGAAAACGGGATAATTGTTTTAATGTAAGGAAAGCCGGCTTTAACTTTAAACCCGGCGGAATCGTACTCTCCCGGCGCGGTTTGGCCGACCGTGTCCAAAATATTGTAATTGTCCGACGATTTTGAACCCGAGGTCATATTCAGATTGGGCCAGCGGATTTTGTAAGAGTTGGAGTTCATCTGTTCGACGGCTAAGGCCGTCGCAGTCATAGGTAATAAGTAAAAAGTAATCAGTAAAAAAAGAAATTTCATTAGTCGTTTAGCTCGTCAATTTTTCTCTCCAGCTCTTGACCGGAATGCCATAAGGCCTTGATGTCCTGATACAATTCGTTCAAGCGGTCCCGTTGATGATAGGGTACCGAAATCTGGGATAAAAGATCGATCGCTTTTTCTATTTGGCGCCTAAAATCCAGGGCGAGCCAGATCAAAGTGGACTGTTCTAAAGAATTAGCTTGATTTGACAACACTTCAATTTCTTTTTTTGCCATAATCAGTCGACGGTATTGAGTGCTAAAA
>PCSQ01000041.1:0-7846 GCA_002772455.1 Candidatus Beckwithbacteria bacterium CG23_combo_of_CG06-09_8_20_14_all_47_9
TATGAATGCTGATGAGGCGGTTAAGCCGTTTAAGATCATTGACCAGCCGGAGGGGGGGCAGACAATGAGGGATTTTAAAAAACATTACGGCGAGCCGGAGTGGCGATATTTAAAGAATATAGTTTATAAAAACAGGGTAACCGGTCAAATTGTGATTGCCAATATTCGGGGTGATTTGGAAGTTAATCCGGTTAAATTGGCCCACGCCGTGAATATGGCCGGATTACTGGAACCGGCCGAGGAAAAGGATTTAAAAAAGCTGGGAACCAAACGGGGCTATGTCCATTCCTGGGGGCACAAAGGCGTGATTTACGCGGCCGATAATTCCTTGAAAACAGTGAATAATTTTATCGGGGGCCAGAAAGAAGCGGCGACCGATTCGTTTAACGTTAATTACGGCCGGGATTTTAAGGCCGGGATTGAAGCGGATATTGCTTTGGCTAAGGCCGGCTATCTGGCTGAAAACGGTCAGAAATTGGTTGAGAAAAAGGGGAGTGAGGTCGGCAATATTTTTCAATTGGGCTATCACTATACCAATTTGATGACCGGATCGACTTTTGCCGCAAAAGACGGCAGTCAGAAAAAATACTACATGGGCTGTTACGGCATCGGCATCGGCCGGAGCCTGCAGACGATCGCCGAGATTCACCATGACGATAAGGGGATTATTTGGCCGGATTCTGTCTCCCCGTACCAAGTTTATTTAATCAATTTGCAAACCGACGGGGAAAAAGTCTACGAGGCTTTGATGACCGCCGGGGTTGAAGTTTTATGGGACGACCGGGCCGAAGTTTCCGCCGGAGTGAAATTTGCCGATGCCGATTTGATCGGCATTCCGGTTAGGTTAGTGGTTTCCCCAAAAACCGGGGATAAAATCGAGTGGAAAAAAAGAGACGAGAAAAAGACAGAACTAGTGGAGATAGAGGAGGTGCCGGACCGTTGCCGAAAAGATTGATTGTTACCCATATTTTTCCGGATTTGGACGCGATTAGTTCGGCGTGGCTTTTGGTCCGGTTTGACCCGGATTTTGAGCAAACCGGGTTTGAGTTTGTCCCGGCCGGGGAGACTTGGGCGGGAAAGGCGGTTGACTGCGATCCGACCGTGGTCCACGTCGATACCGGATTGGGCCGGTTTGACCACCACCAGTCAACCGCTAAAACCTGCGCCGCCGAGCTGGTCTTTAATTATTTAAAGCGGGAAAAACTGATTGGTGAGAAACACTTGAAGGCGGCGGAACGGCTGATAAAAGTGGTCGTGGCAATTGATAATTTTGAGGATTTTTCCTGGAGCGAGCCGGCCGCCGACCGGTATGAACTCCAGCTTTCGGAAATTATTAATAACTTGAAAATTTCCGGCCGGTTGAATGATAAAGAATTAGTCTATCAGGGGATGATTTTGCTGGACGCGGTTTTGACCGGTTTTTTAGTTAAAATTAAGGCTGAGGCGGAAATTGCCGCCGGCCGGCAGTTTAACTGCCGCTGGGGCAAAGCCTTGGCGGTGGAGAGCAAGCATAGCCTGCTGTCAAAACTGGCGCAAAAATTGGGCTTTGCCCTGGTGATAAGAAAAGAACCAAAAACCGGTTTTCTTTCGGTCAAATCACAGCCAAAACCGGAGATTGATCTGGAACCGGTTTATTTAAAACTTAAAGCCGCCGATCCGAATGCCAGCTGGTTTTTTCATCAAAGCCGGCATATAATTGTTAATGGTTCAAGGCATAATCCGGCAGTCAGGCCGACCCGGTTAACGCTTGAAGAAATTGTCGATTTAGTCAAAAACAATTAAGGGAGGTGGACAATAAGGTGGCGATTATCGTTAAAGCCCAGCCCGGTGACAGCACCGACCAGCTGATAAAAAAATTCAAAAAATTGGTCCTGTCCGATCAGCTGCTGGCCCAGTTGAAAGAAAGAGAGTTTTACAAAAAACCGGCGCTTAAGAAAAAAGAAAAAATGTCGGAATTAAAACGGAGGCGCAAGCACAATGAGCGGAAATATGGCTCTGACAGATAAATTGAGCCAAGCCCTGAAAGCGGCGATGAAGGCTAAAGACGGGGAAACCGTCGGCGCGCTGCGGCTGATTTTAGCGGTGCTGCAAAATCTGCGGATTGCCAAAAGAGCGGCCTTGAGCGATGAGGAAATTGTGGCTACTCTGCAGAAAGAAGCTAAAAAACGGGTCGAGGCCAAAGCGATTTACGAAAAAGCCGGCCGGCAGGACTTGGCCGCCATTGAAGAGCGGGAGCTAAAGATAATCCGGCAGTGGCTATGAAAGTGACGGCCGAAGTTTCTTTTGTCAGTGTCAAAGCTATTCAGGTTCTGAATTTAAAGCATCGTAAAATCGACCGGCCGACCGATGTTTTGTCGTTCCCTTTGGATAATTTTATCCCCGGCCCGGATAAAATTATCCGTTTGGGCGATATTGTTATTTGTCGATCACAAGCCAGGAAAAAAAGGCACGCAATTTCTTTTTTAATTAAGCACGCCATGTTACATTTGTTGGGGAGTCATCATCAATGAATTATTATCTTAAATACCGGCCGCAAACCATTGCCGAACTGGACTTAACTTTTGTCCGGGAAGCCTTGACGAAAGCGCTGCAGGCGAAATCGGTACCGCACGCCTGGTTGTTTTGCGGCCCCAAAGGGACGGGTAAAACTTCAAGCGCCCGGATTATCGCCAAGGCAGTCAATTGTGACACTAAGAAAGATTCACCCGAACCCTGTAATCATTGCGATAATTGCCGGGCGATTACCAAGGGGACAGCGATGGATGTTTTGGAAATCGATGCCGCCAGCAATCGGGGAATTGACGATATTCGGGAGTTGAAAGATAAAATTAACCTGGCACCGACGAATTTGAAATACAAGGTTTATATTATTGACGAAGTCCACATGCTGACCAAAGAGGCGTTCAATGCTCTATTGAAAACTTTGGAGGAACCGCCGGCGCATGCCATTTTTATCTTGGCTACGACCGAGCCGGAAAAACTGCCGGAAACGGTCGTTTCCCGCTGTCTGGTAATTAAGTTTGCCAAAGCCTTACCGGCCGAACTGATCCGGTCCCTGAAACGGGTGGTCAAAGCGGAAAAATTGACAGTTAAAGACGAGGCTTTGCAGTTGATTGCCGGCGCGGCCGACGGCAGTTTCCGCGACGCGGTGAAGGCTTTGGAGTATCCCTCGGGACTGTCGGTAATCAAGCTTGACGACTGGCTGGCTTGGCTTTATCAGCGTCGGGCCAAAGCGGCTCTGGATTGGCTTCAGTCGGCCTGGAATGAAGGCCGACGGCCGAAATCGATTTTATTGGCGGCGATTGAACGTTTACGCCGGATTCTGCTTTTGCGCTTGGGAGCAGGCGAGGCCGAAGATATTGCCGCGCTAATTGATCCGGCAATTATCAAAGATTTGGCCCGGCGTTTAATCGCCGCGGCCGGGGAAATCAAGGACAGCGCGATTGAAGTTTTGCCTTTGGAGTTGGCCGTGGCGGATTGGTGCCAGTCGGGCCCGCCCCCCTCCGCTAAAACTCCCGCGGGCAAAACCGGAATCTTATCCAAGTGGCCGCAAATTTTAGAAGCGGTGAAGCCGTTAAATCATAGTTTGGAAGCGCTGCTGCGGGCGACCGAACCGGTCGGGGTCGAGAACGGATTTTTACTGGTCAGGGTCTATTATCAGTTTCATAAAGACCGGTTGGAAGAAGAGCGTTACCGGGCTATGATTGAACAGGTGGCCAGTAAGATTTTAGCCGCTCCGGTAAAGATCAAGTTTTTCCTCTCGGCCAAGTTGACCCCCAGCCATGATGCCGATATTATTAAAACTGCCGAAGAGGTATTCGGAATCGAGGTGAATGACTGATGTTTGATAAAATTAAGCAGTTGGCCCAGCTGAAAAAAATGCGCGATCAGGCGATGGCGATCCAAAAACAGCTGGCGGCCGAAGAAATCGAAATTAATGAAGATAATATCCGGATCGTGATTACCGGCGACCAGAAACTAAAAACTTTGGAAATCGACGGCCTGACCAACGAACGGGTGGTGGAAATGATCAATAAAGCGATTAAGAAAAGCCAGGAAATGGCCGCCCGCAAATTGGCGGAGATGAGCGGCGGGCTTTCCGGAATTCTTAAAGGCCAAGGCCCGGTGGGAGAAAATTAAAGCGTGAGTGTTTTTGTGACCGGTTCGGTTTCGTTTGACCAAATCATGTCGATGCCCGGCCGGTTTAGAGATTATTTACAGCCGGATAAACTGCACATTTTAAATGTGAGCTTTTTAATGGAAACTTTCACCCGGCATTTTGGCGGCACCGGGGCCAACCAGGCTTATACCTTGGCGCTTTTGGGGCTTAAACCGAAACTGGCCGCCGCGGTGGGGACTGACTTCGGCAGTTACCGGTCGCATTTGATTAAGGCAGGGGTCGATTTGGGCCTGCTTCTCAAAGTCAAAGACAAGACGGCCACCGGTTTTGCCATGACCGACCGGGATAACAATCAGGTGTGGGGGTTTTATTCCGGGGCGATGAAGCAGGCCAATAAGTTGTCATTAAAAGGACAATTAACCAATCAGGATTGGTTGGCAATTACTCCCAATGACCCAAGGGCGATGATTAATTATGTCAACCAAGCGATTAATACCGGCACGGCATATTTATATGATCCGGCCGTGCAGATCCCCCGGTTTTCCCGTGAACAGCTGAAACGGGGGATCAGCGGCGCCAAAATTGTCATCGGCAATGATTACGAGATCGCTTTGCTTTTAAAAAACAGCGGTTTGAGCGAGAAACAGATTTTATCCGACCGGCGCCGGCGACGCTTACCGGGCCGGTTTTTTAGCCGGATTTATTAAGGGTTTGGAACTGCCGGTCTGCGGCCGGATGGGGGCGTTAGCCGCGGCTTACACCGTTGAAAAATTCGGCACCCAAACCCACCATTTCACTCTTGCCCAGTTTAAAAAAAGATATATAATTAACTTTAACCATGAACTGCGATATTAAAGATATTAAGCTAGCGCCGCAGGGCAAATTTAGTGTTGTGTGCTTCGAATCCATTATCGACTCAGGATGAAGTGGCGGCCAGTTTAGTAAAAGACCATAAAATTCCGACGTTTGCGATTAAAGGGGAAAATAATCAAATTTATTACCGGCATTTAAACGCGGCTTTGGATTATAAACCACAGGTAACCATGGATGACGGCGCGGACTTAGTGTCGCTGTTGCACTCCAAAAGACAAGGTCAATTAAAGGATATTATTGGTTCATTGGAAGAAACCACGACCGGAGTAATCCGGTTGCGGGCCATGGCCAAAGACAAGGCTTTGAAAGTGCCGGTGGTGGCCACGAATGATTCGGACACGAAGCATTTATTTGATAACCGCTATGGAACCGGGCAGTCGACCTTGGACGGAATTTTTCGGGCAACAAATATCCTTTTGGCCGGAAAAAATATGGTGGTAGTCGGTTATGGTTGGTGCGGTCGGGGAGTAGCGATGCGGGCGAAGGGCCATGGGGCGCAGGTGGTGGTGGTGGAAGGGGATGCGGTCAAGGCGTTGGAAGCCGGAATGGATGGGTTTCGGGTGATGACAATGAGGCAAGCGGCCAAGATCGGCGATATTTTTGTGACGGTAACCGGGAATAAGCACGTGATTGATTTGCAGCATATGAAGCTGATGAAATCCGGAGCGATTATGGCTAACAGCGGGCATTTTGACTGTGAGATAAATGTGGCTGGTTTGGAAAAAATTAAAAAAACCAAACGGACAATCAGGAAATTTTTGGAAGAATATACCTTAAAATCAGGCAAGAAAATATATTTATTGGGCGAAGGCAGGCTGATTAATTTAGCGGCGGCTGAAGGTCATCCGGCAGCCGTGATGGATTTGTCGTTTGCCAATCAATCTTTAGCGGTGGAGTTTTTAGTGAAAAATAAAGGCAAACTGGAAAACAAAGTTTATGTATTGCCGAAGTCGCTGGATCAAATAGTGGCGAAATTAAAATTAAAAGCCATGGGGATGGGATTAGAAACATTAACATCACAGCAGAAACGATATTTGAATTCCTGGAAAGAGGGAACTTAGAAACTTTCGATTTTGATTTTGGTTTCAACCGGGGGATTGTTGAATGCCCGGCTGGCGTTGCCGGCGCGCAAAAATACTTCCATAAAGGCGTTATCGCCGCCGGAACTGCCCGGGGCAAAAGCCAGATCGCCGGATTTGACCGAGAAATTGCCGTTGGCGTAGTAACCGGTTTGGTAGATATGGTTGATGACGACTCGGATCCGGGTGCCGGGTTTTAGTTTAACGCTGCTGTGGCGGATAGTGGTTTTCAGGTTGCCGAAAGAATCGATATAAGCAATCCGTTTGGGCGGAATAGCCGGAATGTCTTTCTGGGACAGTTGACCGCCTAAGTATTTGTTTTTTTGACCTTTAATGATGCCGACGGCAGCATCAGGGTAATAATCCCGGGAACGAAACTGCGAGCCGTGGTTTTTGACATTGATTAAGCGGAATTCTTTGATGAACGGCTTAACAAAGCTAAAGCACCAGCCGGCGTCCACGCCGCAGATTTCCACGCCGTTAGTTAATTTGGCGTATTTAAATTTTTCGCCTTCATTTTCGTAACGCTGTTTTTTGTCATCAGTCCGGGGGGCGGTATTGCCATAAATAAATAAATTCTTACCGGGATTATGCAGGGCCAATTGGGCAATAATAAACCCATTTGTCAAAGTGGAAAAAGAGGGGACGGAAGTGGGATAAATTTCAGTTTGCGGCAACAGGTATTTAAATCTTTGAACAATTTCGCTATTGGCCAGGTCGTTGGGGCCATAATCGGAAACAACATGGATAAAAGACGGCAATTTCATACGCTTATGATATACTTTTTCAATGAAGATTGCCAGAGCCATTGCCCGGTTGGCGGAAGCCTTGGAAAAACTGCCGGGGATCGGGCCGAAGACCGCCCAGCGGCTGACTTTTTATCTGCTGCATAATCCCCAAAACGAGCTGGATAGTTTTGCCGCGGCCCTGTCTAATTTAAAAAAAGATACCAAAGAGTGCCGGTTTTGTTTTAACGTGGCCGAGACTGATCCTTGCCCGATTTGTACCGATGGCCAGCGTCAACAGGATCAAATTTGCGTAGTGGAAAATCCGCTGGACGTGCTGGTAATCGAAAAAGGCGGTTTTTACCATGGTTTATACCATGTTTTAGGCGGGGCGATTTCGCCTTTAAACAACATCGGGCCTGAAGAACTGCATCTTTACGATTTACTGCCGCGGTTAAAATCCGGCCTAGCCAAAGAATTGATATTGGCCACCAATCCGACGATGGAAGGTGAAGCCACGGCGATGTTCATTGCTAAACAGGCAGTTAAATTTAATTTGAAAATTACCCGTCTGGGCCGGGGCCTGCCGACCGGGGCGGATATTGAATATGCAGACGAGCAGACTTTATCCCGCGCTTTCGAGGGGCGGCGGGAATTCTGACATCATTTTTACCCTCCGATCGTAGGCAGAAAATGATATACTTGGATAATGGCAAAAAAGTTTACCTTAATCGATAAAATTCTCGTGGGAGTTTATTTAGTGGATAAAGTGCTGGATGCGACTTTAGGCGCCAGTCAGCGGGCTTATGATTACCGTCAACTGCCGCCGTTTACCCCTTGGGGATATAAAGGCTCATGGTGGCACCAGAATATTTACCGGTTGTTAAAAACCGGATATTTAGCCAAGGAAATTATTAAAGGTGAGCCGGTCTTAACTATCACCCGCGGAGGCAAGCAAAAATTGGCGCGGCGGTTTTCTTATTTTAAGATGAGAGAAAAAGGTTGGGATGGCAGTTGGCGATTGGTAATTTTTGACATCAGTGAGAAAC
>PCSQ01000041.1:7882-15169 GCA_002772455.1 Candidatus Beckwithbacteria bacterium CG23_combo_of_CG06-09_8_20_14_all_47_9
ATATTTCACCATTTGATCTGGAAGAGGACATGAAGGAGTTTTTGGACGCGGAAAAATTAACGGGAAAAGCCTATGTTTTAACTGCCAGACATCGTCTTTTGGGTGACGCCCGAGCCTTGGCTGATCAAGTTTGGGATTTAACCAGGATTAATTTTAATTATTTGGATATTTCAGAAAAACTCGAGCGGCCTAATTTTAAATTAACCAAAGTTTATCAGCAGTATCTGAACGTTTTATCAATTGATCCGTGTTTACCTGGAGAGTTATTACCGGATAATTGGTGTGGTGAAAAACTTAGGGAAAAACTAACTCATCATTTTCAGGCTACGATCGGAGGGTAAAAATGATGAACGAAACTGTTTACAGCAAATTAAAACAAATTACGGCAAATGGTTTAATAAAATGATAGGATAATAAGATATGCCGCAGACAACAATTCAGGACAATTTTGAGAAGCCCTCCTCTGCTAAAGCTCCGGCGGGCAAGCAGGCTACGTCAATAAGCCGATCAACTCCGCCGCCGGGCAGGATGCAATCCAGCGGTTTGGACTGGCTGGAACAGGGATTTGGGCAGAGACGGGCCGGCGACGGCGCGGCTAAAAAATCTAAAGAAGCCCAAGAGGAGAAAAACCAGCAAGACCAGCTGATAAAATTGAAAGAGCTCGATAACCGCCGCTCCAAACAAATGTACGAGGAAATCCAACAAGCGATTATGATGATTCGCAGAAAGAAGAAACTCGAACCGGAAAAATACGTTACCGCTGCGGCCGGGTATGATCCGCTGCAGCACCGTGACCCGGAAACTTTTTGGCAAAAGGTTAAAAAGAAACAAGAGGAAGCCAAAAAGAAATTATTACCGTGGACGAGTAAGCAGGGAATGGGCACAGGGGAAATTACCCGGGGAGTCTCCGGATGAAGCTGTATAACACCTTGAGCCGGCAGGTGGAAGAATTTGCGCCAATTAAGCCGCCGCGCGTCGGTATCTATATCTGCGGTCCGACTGTTTACGACTTCGCCCATTTGGGGCACTCCCGGACCTATATTAACAGTGATGTTTTAGTGCGGGCGTTAAAATGGCTGGACTGGGAACCATATGTGGTGATGAATATTACTGACGTCGGCCATTTAACTTCACAGGCGGATACCGGCGAGGACAAGCTGGAGAAACAAGCGAAAAAAGAAGCGAAACCGATTTTGGAAATCGCCAAATTCTATACCGAGGATTTTTTTAAGATGCGGGAGCAGTTGAATATTTTAATGCCGGACAAAATAACTCCAGCCACCCAATATATTCCGGAAATGATCGAGCTGGTAAAAATTTTGGAGCAAAAAGGTTTAACCTATAAAACCAGCGACGGGGTGTATTTTAATACCAGTAAATTTAAAGACTACGGTCAATTGGCCCGGCTTGATTTAGCCGGCATGAAAGAGGGTTGGCGGGTAGATAAGAATCCCGAAAAAAAACATCCGGCTGATTTTGCTTTGTGGAAATTTGCTGATCCCGAGGAGCACCGGCAATTAGAGTGGGACAGTCCTTGGGGCAAGCATTCATTCCCCGGTTGGCACATTGAGTGTTCGGCGATGAGCCTGAAGTATTTGGGCCCGACCCTGGATATTCATACCGGCGGAGTGGACCACATTGCCATTCACCACACTAACGAAATTGCCCAGAGCGAGGCGGCCACCGGCAAGCCGTTTGTCAAATACTGGTTTCACTCGAATTTTTTGGATGTGAGCGGCGAGAAGATGAGCAAAAGCCTCGGAAATTACATCCGGACGGATGATTTGATCAAGAAAGGTTATGACCCATTGGCGCTCCGGTATTTATTTTTAACCGGACATTATCGGACCAAGATGAATTTCACTTATGCGGCTTTGGATGCTGCCGTTGAAGCATATACCAAATTAAAATCAATGGTTGCCGACTGGCAAGGTAAAAGACAGCGGACTCAATTGTCTCCGGAAAAACTAGACAAACTGCAGGGACTGTCCTTGCAGTTTAAGACGGCGGTTGAGGCCGATTTAAATCTGCCCCAAGCCTTAGCCGCGGTTTGGCAGATGGCCAAAAGCAATATTCCGGAGCAGGATAAGTGGGAATTGATCAATGACTGGGACCTGGTCCTCGGCCTAGGCCTGGGACAAATCTCAAGCCCTAAATCCCAAATCCCAAACAATATTAAAATTCTAATTAATCAAAGAGAAAACCTGAGAAAAAATAAGCAGTGGGCGGAAGCAGACAAACTGCGCCGGCAAATTGTTGACAAAGGTTATAAAATCGAGGATAAACATGCCTAACATATCTTTGCGCGACCGTTATCTGGCCTTTTCCCCGATCCGCAAGCTCACCCCTTACGCCGAAGCGGCTAAAAAACGGGGGGTTAAAATCTTTCATTTAAACATCGGCCAGCCGGACATTGCCTCGCCGCAAATTTTTTTAGATAAAGTTAAAGAGTTTAACCAAAAAACAGTCGCCTATGAAAAATCCGACGGCAGCGAAGAGTTGAAATCCAGCCTGCTTAAATATTACCGCGGTTTAGGGATCAGTTTGACCACCGAAGATTTGCTGGTGACGACCGGCGGCAGTGAAGCCTTGATGTGGCTGTTTTTCATTTTATTTGAACCGGGGCAGGAGTGCCTGACGTTTGAACCGACCTACACTAATTACGTGACCTTTGCCGAATTGGCCGGGGTGAACTTGCGGCCGATAACCACTTTCCTGGAAACCAATTTTACTTTGCCTTCGATTGAGCAGATCAACCGGGCGATCACCAAAAAAACCCGGGCGATCATCGTCACCAATCCCAATAATCCTACCGGAGCGGTTTATTCCCGGAACCTGCTGGAAGAACTGGTGGAGTTGTGCCTGAAGCGGGACATTTTTATCATTGCCGACGAAACTTACCGGGAGTTTATTTACGGCGGGACCAAGGCAGTGCCGCTTTTAACCTTTAAAAAGGCCGAGCAGATTGTAGTTTTGGCCGACAGCCTGTCGAAACGCTACTCGCTTTGCGGCGCGCGCCTGGGCTGTATGGTTTCTAAAAATCAGCCGGTAATGACGACAGCCAATAAAATTGCCCAGGCCCGATTGGCTTCACCGACGATCGAACAATATGCCGCTTCATTTTTGGACCAGGTGCCGGAGAGCTATTTTAGGGAAGTCAATCAGGAATACCTTAAGCGGCGGGATTTTCTGATCAGCGAACTTAAAAAAATCCCCGACGTTAAGGTGAGCCGGCCGGACGGCGCTTTTTACCTGATTGCCCAGCTGCCGGTGGTCGATGCCGAGGATTTTTGCCGGTTTATGCTGGAAGAGTTTGCCGATAGAAAAGAAACGGTCATGCTGGCCCCGGCCGAGGGTTTTTATTTAACTCCGGGAATGGGCGTTAACCAAGTGCGGATTGCTTACGTGTTAAAGCGGCCGGACCTTAAACGTGCAGTTGAATTAATCGCCTTGGGTCTGCTAAAATATAAAAATGAGTTTATACGAACTAACCCTGGTACTTAAGGAGGGGGCTAAAGTTTCAGTTCCCGGGAAGGTAAAAATTACCAAAGATTGGGGAGTGCGGGATTTGGCTTATCCGATCAAGGGAGTCAAGCGCGGCGCCTACATTTGGCAAACAGTCGAACTTGAACCTGACCAAGTCGCCGGCCTGGATAAAGATTTACGGCAAAACGAGCTTGTTTTACGGCATTTATTAATTAGTCAATAAAAAGAGAAACTGTTTATGTCCAGCCGGTCTTTGAATAAAGTTTTGTTAATCGGTAATTTAACCCGCGATCCGGAACTGCGTTACACCCCGCAAGGGACGCCGGTTTGTACTTTTGGTTTGGCGACCAACCGGAGCTGGCAGCCGGCCAGCGGCGAACGCCAGGAAGAAACCGAATTCCACCGCATTGTTGCCTGGAATAAGCTGGCTGAACTGTGTGCTTCGCTGTTGTTTAAGGGCCGAAAGGTTTATGCCGAAGGCCGGCTGCAGACGAGAAACTGGACCGATGCCCAGGGTCAGGAACGGACGACGGTGGAAATTGTCATTGACAATATGATTGTTTTGGATAGTAAGCGGAAAGACGGTGCTCCCGCCGATGCTCCCGCCGAAGCCGACTATGTCCCGGAAACCGAAGCCGTGCCGGCGGCAGAAGCAGTCAAGCCGGTCAAAACAGCGGCTAAAACTAAAAAAACCGAACCGGAAGCGGTCAAAGTTAACCCGGATGATATTCCGTTTTAAAATATGAAACTAAAATGTTGGTTTTGCGAAAATAAACAAGAGCCTGATTACCAGGAGTTTGACATGCTGCCAAAATTTATCAGTGATCGGGGTAAAATTATGTCCCGGGAGAAAAGCGGCGTTTGTTCCCGCCACCAGCGCCGGTTGGCCAAGGCAATTAAGTATGATCGGCATTTGGCGCTGCTGCCTTTTGTTAGTTAAGAAAGAGCCAGGATGAAATTGTCATTAAAACAAGTCCGGGTGGGAGTGGTTGGTTTGACCCTGGTGCTTTTATCCGGCTGGGCGGGTTTTCGGTTGGGCCAGGCAGACCGGCCCAAACAGATTGATCCCCAAACTGTCGACTTAAGTTTATTTTGGCAGGTTTGGGATAAGCTTGAAGCCAGCTATTTACAACCGGACGCGTTTGACCGGCAAACCATGGTTTACGGGGCGATTAAGGGTATGACCGCGGCGCTGGGCGATCCTTACACCGTTTTTCTGCCGCCCCAAGCCAATAAAGAAACCAAGGAAGAGTTGGACGGCGCCTTTGAAGGCGTGGGAATTCAGCTGGGTTTTAAGAACGGTCAGTTGGCAGTGATGTCGCCGCTGGAGGGGATGCCGGCTAAGGCCGCGGGAGTGCGGGCCGGCGATCTGATTTTACACATTAAAGACGAAGCCAAAAATATCGATCAGGACACGCTGGACTTGTCATTGCCTGAAGCAGTCCGTTTGATCCGGGGGGCCAAGGGAACAAGCGTGGCCCTGACAATTCTGCACCAGGATAGTTCCGAGCCGCTGACCTTGACGATTAAACGGGATACGATTGTGGTGGCCAGCGTGGAATTGGATTGGGTGGGCGAAGATAAAAATATTGCTCACTTGAAGTTGACCAGATTCGGCGGCCGGACCGACGCCGAATGGCAGGCGGCGGTCAAGGAACTAATCAGCCGCAATCCCCGGGGCATAATTCTGGATTTAAGAAATAACCCCGGCGGTTATCTTCAGGGCGCGGTCAGTTTGGCCGGCGAGTTTTTGAGCCCGGGCAAGCTGGTGGTTAAACAGGAAGACGGCCGCGGCCGGGTGGAAACTTACAGCGTTGACCGCCAGGGCCGGTTATTGAGCCAGACACTGGTGATTTTAGTCAATCAGGGGAGCGCGTCATCTTCGGAAATTTTGGCCGGGGCGCTTAAAGATTACGGCCGGGGCAAATTGGTCGGCGAGACCACTTTCGGCAAAGGCACGGTCCAGGAAGCCCTGGATGTGGCCGACGGCGCCGGTCTGCACGTGACCACGGCCAAATGGCTGCTGCCCAGCGGCCTTTGGGTTAACGATTCTAAGGGTTTAACCCCTGATGTTGTCGTTAAAGACGATCCGGAAAGCGAAGCCGACGAACAATTAATTAAAGCCATCGAGGAACTATGAAAGTAATTTTAAAAGCCACCGGTGAAGTTAAAAATGTCAGTTTGGGCCACGCGGTCAATTATTTATTGCCGCGGGGTTTGGCGGTAACCGCCACGGCTAAAAGAATCGCCGAGTTGAAAAAGGCCGTCGAGACTGCCCAAGAAAAGCAGGCCGAGTCGATCGATGCCGATCGTCAGCAGGCCGAGCGCTTAGACGGTAAAGTCATCGAGTTTAAAGGTGAGACGGTGACGAAAAAGAAAATTGCCGCCAGCCTTAAAATTGCCAAAACTAATGTTCTTTTACCAAAGCCGGTCCGGAAAATTGGGGAGTATGAGGTTGAGTTGAAGTTTGGTTTAAGCCAGGCTAAAATTAAGATTAAAGTTGTGGCTTAAACTCAGCCAGCGATTTAATTACCGGCAGGAGTTCTCCCTCCAGAATTCGGTCGAGCGATTTCCAGGATTTGCCGATCCGGTGGTCGCTGACCCGGTTTTGGGGAAAGTTGTAAGTGCGGATTTTTTCGGCGCGCATCGCCCGGCCGACGGCCGAACGGGCGGCGTCTTTTTGGGATTGAATTTTTTCCTGTTCCAGTTGGTACAATTTGGCCCGGAGCATTTCGAGGGCAATTTTCCGGTTTTGCTCCTGGAACCTTTGGGTTTGGCAGGTGGTGATAATACCGGTGGGTTTATGGATGATCCGGACGGCTGTTGAGACTTTTTGGACGTTCTGTCCGCCTTGAGAGGAAGAGTGGGTAAAATGAATTTCCAGGTCATTGGGATGGATGACGATGGCTTTTTCACTGATTTCCGGCAGAACGGCGATACTGGCCGTGGAGGTGTGGATCCGGCCGTGGGCTTCGGTGGTCGGGATGCGCTGGACCCGGTGGACGCCGGCCTCAAATTGAAATAGAGCAAATGCCTGTTTGCCTTTAATTTTAATCACGCCGTCGTCCAGTTTGCTGACCGGCAGGTTCTGACCGTTAGCAAACCGGGTATACATCGTCAGCAAATCCCCGGCCCAGATTTTAGCTTCTTCGCCGCCGGTGCCCGGACGGATTTCCAGAATGACGCTTCCGCCGGTCTCACCCCGGGGGGGTTCATCGGATGTTCCACCCCGCGGTGGAACATTAAGCAGGGCCTGTTTTTGCTGTTCCAGTTGAGTGATTTCTTCTTCAGCTAACTGTTTTAATTGGGGATCAGTTAAACTGGTTCGAGCTTCGGTGATTAACCGATCGAGACGATCTATTTCCGATTTAAGGTATGGGGGGATAATGTCGGTCACGGTTTTTTAGACAGCATTTCTTTAAGGGTGACCGGGCGTTGTTTCTCTTCTTTTTCTTTCAGCTGTTTGCGCTTGGATTTTTTAAGGTATTTTTTGGCTTGGGCCTGCTGCATCCGCTGGGCAAATTTTTCCACGCGGCCCAAGGTGTCCACAAACTTCATTTTGCCGGTAAAAAAAGGATGGCAGGCGGAACAGATTTCCACCCGGATTTCTGGTTTGGTTGAGCCGGTGGTAAAAGTATTGCCGCAGGCGCAGGTAACCCGGCAGTCTTTATAATAGGTAGGGTGAATTCCGGTTTTCATAAAAGTAATTATACACGTTTTTCGGCTAAAATTACACCGCCGGTAATCAAAATAATGGCTCCGGCCATCGGCCAAGTCGGGACCTCGTTTAAAATTACCCAG
>PCSQ01000041.1:15190-17108 GCA_002772455.1 Candidatus Beckwithbacteria bacterium CG23_combo_of_CG06-09_8_20_14_all_47_9
GCCAAGTCGGGACCTCGTTTAAAATTACCCAGGCGGCAGGAATGGCGATAATGCCCTGCAAATAAACGAATAAAGATGCCTCGGAAACTTCGATCAGGTTTTGGCCGTAAAGAAATAAAGTTAAAGCGACGATTGAGCCTAAGATAGCCATGTAGCCGCTGGCCAAAGCCACAGCCGGGATAGATAGCAGAGCGAGTGTGGTCGATTGGTTGGAAAAAGCCAGTATCAGCCACAGGCTGGTTAGGGCGATCGGGTAGCTAACACTGCAAACAAACAGCTTGGGCAGTTTCCGGTAAAGTTTTTTGGCCATCAATAAATAAGCGGTGTTGAGCAAATTATGTCCCAGGATTAGCAAATTACCCATCAGGGAAAAACCAATGGAGTGATTTTTACCGATTAGCAGCGGTTCAAAAATCAGCAGGGATGTACCCAAAAAGCTCAAGGCCAGGCCGCGCCACTCGCGTTTTGACTCGCGTTCGCTTAAAAAAATAATGCCGCCCAAAATTGTAAAAATCGGTCCGGTGGCCCCCAAGAGCGAGGCTTCCAAGCCCGAAGTTAGTTTTAGGCCCTGATAGAGAAGGGGTAGAGCGATCGGCGTACCCAGAATTTCTAAAGCGATGATTTTTAAATAAGTTTTTAAAGACAATTTAAGTTTAAAGGCGTAACTAATTAATACCGGCAAGAGTAAAGGGGCGGCGATTAAATAGCGAAAATACAAAAATTGGTAGGGGGAGACAAATTCCAGCGACGGTTTGACAATTGGCAGGGCGACGCCCCAGATTAAGGCTACCGTCAGAAGAGCCAAGTAGGCTTTAGCGCGCGAGGACATCGGTGGCTTGGTCTAAAGTTATGGTTTTCTGTTTACCGGTCTGCATGTTTTTTAAGGTGACCATATTTTTTGCCGCCTCGTCCGGCCCGATCATGAGAACAAAATTAACGCCTTTTCTATTAGCGTACTTGAGCTGTTTATCGATTTTATCCTGGGCAGGAAAAACTTCGGCATTTATATTTTTTTGTCTTAAAACCGCGGCGGCGGCTAAAGCCGGTTGAGGATCTTCAAAAATAGTGACCAATACTTTGGCTCCGGTATTTTCTTTGGGGATCAAATTTAATTCATCAGCGGCTTCAACCATTCGGTCAAAGCCAAAGGCGATGCCTACGGCAGGAATATTATAGCCGCTTAATTTATTGATTAAATTATCATAGCGGCCGCCACCACCAAAAGAGCCAAGAGGATATTCCGGTAGAATCACTTCAAAAATCATACCGGTGTAATAATCTAATCCACGGGCTAGGTTGGGAGTAAATTCAATCGCCTGATTAGGGACACCCAATAATTTTGACTGTTCGATTATTTGTTTTAGGTTGGGAGTTAAAGCGGCGCCGGCGACTGCAGCCAGCGCGGCATTGGCATTTTTAGAAGATAAGCCCTTTTTTATAAGTTCTTGGAGTACAGATAATTTGTCTTTTTTATCCAATTTATCGATGGTTTGGATTATGGATAAAACATCAGCTGTTTTTGTGGAGAATGACTTAAGCGAGCTGAATAAAGTTTGCCTGTCATTTATCCTTAAAATGATTTTCGGGTAACCGATATTTTTAAAAGCAAAGTAGGTACAGGCAATAATTTCGGCGTCGGCAATCGGAGAAGTACTGCCGAAAATATCAATATCACATTGGGTAAACTCGCGGTAGCGGCCTTTTTGAGGTTTATCAGCCCTGAAGACATTTTGGATTTGGTAGCGGCGGAAACATTTAGGTAGGCTATTTTGATATTGAGCTAAAACTCTAGCAGTAGGAACAGTTTGATCATAACGTAAGCTTAAATTTCTGCCGCCTTTATCTTTAAAGGAGTAGACCATTTTATCAGCCTCTTTACCGTATTTGCCAAGAATGACTTCACTGTATTCGAGTGTGG
>PCSQ01000085.1 GCA_002772455.1 Candidatus Beckwithbacteria bacterium CG23_combo_of_CG06-09_8_20_14_all_47_9
AAACCGTGCTGTAGTCGGCCGGCGGCTCGCCAAACCAGTGACGCACGGCGCTATACGCCCCTAAAATACTGCCCGGCGGCAACAAACCTTCAATTTCCAAAACCGGCCCGGCTAATTTTTGCCGCCAAACAATATCCTGGGTTAAATGCCGATGATTAGCCCAATGCATGAGAATTTTTTCGTAGTCGATTACCTGCCCGCCCCGGCCGCCGATCTGGACCGCCCCCATTTCTCTTAAGTTTTTCAAGGCGTGGTTAACCGTGCTCAAGGACAAAGCCAACTTTTTTGCCAGAATTTGCTGCTGGAAATGGGTCTCTCCTTTTTCCAGAATGTTATAAAGCAGTTGACACCACACAGTTTCGATTTTCATCATAAAATATATGCCTCTTTTCGATGATAATCGAAACTGGATAAATTGTCAAGCTGGCTGTTGGGAATCACGGAAAAGTAAGTTAGTGAAGCTGTAACTGATTGTTTTTTTCCTCAAAAATAATTCGGAATTTCTTAAAAAATCCCTCCCGGCCCAATAAATTAAACGAAACCAAATATTCGCGCGAGAACACCACCGGACAGGTAAATTTCCTGCCGGCGATCTCGATTTTTAACCGGTGCAAGTAACCTTTAATGTGCCCGCCGACCCCGCCTAAATATATCTCTTTGCCGCTCTCCAATTTAACTCTTAGTACATCAGCCACTTCCGCCCGAAAAATAGACACCGTCGCTCCGGAATCAACCAGAGCGGAGAAGGTTTTTTTGGCTTTTCCCGCCTTGATGGATACAGAAATAACCGGAAAGAAATTCCCTTTAGCGTCACTTTTGTAGGGGAAAACACCCGAACTCTTCATCGAATGATTAAAATAAACGGCCCCTCGTCTTTACGCGGCACCCTAAACGCCGTCGGCACTTCCCCCGATGGCCTTGAATCTCCGATCGGCCGGGTAATCAAGGGGTCAATTTCTTCAAGGGTTTGCCCCACGGCAATAATTTTTTCTTTAACCGGGTCGATCACCACCCATTTCCCGGCAAATCTGCCCATTAATTTAGTCGAAATGTTGACTTTTTTCATAACGGCTTAATCATACCACAAAAAGTAAAACTACCGAACAGTTTTGCCTCTGAATTTCGCAAATGTTTGCTCGCCTCTAATTTCCGCGTTTTCCATGCCGGCCGCGGTAATATCGTATTTTGCCAATTCGGCGCGAAAAGTATTATTAAGTTGAGTTAAAACACTGCGCAATTCCCGCTCGACTTCATTTTTGTCAACCAGTTTAGATTCAGCATTGAACGAAACTAAATTAAAGCTTTTGCCTAATTTTAATTCAATTGGTATATTCGCCTTTATTAGTCCCCACTTACCTTTTATCGTCCCGGTTATAATTACGCCATTGTCAATCATAATGTCTAAATTAACTTTCGGGCTGAATTTCGTAAACCTCGCCTGAACAATATTATTCACTGTCTGCCTGATCATGTTTTGCAATAATCTCGGCCCAACCAAAACTTCGGCAACGCCGTTGCCGGTTTTAAGAGCCTGGGAAATTTCCGTCAGCGTGCCTACCTGAACCGGCCCGGCCGGCAATTCCGCAGCCGGTACGGCTTTT
>PCSQ01000131.1 GCA_002772455.1 Candidatus Beckwithbacteria bacterium CG23_combo_of_CG06-09_8_20_14_all_47_9
AAGAAGTTTAGCCATGATTATTCCCTTAACGGTTTTTTCCGCTTACGGTTTGGTCAGGCTAAAACGCTTTTGGCCGGTGATTGGGGTCATCATGGCGGTGGAATTTGGCCATTATTTAGTTAGTTATTACCGGGATTATCCGAAAAACTATAGTCAGCAGTGGCAATCTGGGTATAAGGAAATGGTGGCCCAAGTTGAAGCCAAACAGGATCAATATCCGCAGATCTATATTACTCGAGCGTTGGGCCGACCATCGATGTATTACTGGTTTTATACTCAAACCGATCCGCGTTTAGTCCAGGCGCTTAATCATCAGGCGGTCAAAGATCAAGGTGAGTATTTAGAGTTTGGTAAGGTTAAGTTTGGTCCGCCGCCGCCGAATCTGCCCGTAAATAGTTTAGCTGTATTCGGCCCGGGCGAGGCATTGCCGGAAACAGGTAAGTTGATCGAAGAAATCTATGATTTAGATGGCCAACTGGCTTTTAGAATTTATGAAAATTAAATTATTCTTAATTTTTCTTCTGGCAGCGGTTTTGCGTTTTTACCAGTTAGGCCAAGTGCCCTCCGGTTTTATTAACGACGAGGCCGCTTTCGGTTACAATGCTTACTCGCTTTTAAAAACCGGCCGGGACGAGTTTGGAAAAGCTTGGCCGATTATTTTCCATTCTTTCGGCGAAGGCAAACTGCCGGCTTATATATATTTGACTATGCCGTCAGTGGCCATTTTTGGCTTAAATGAATTTGCCGTCCGCTTGCCCTCGGCGATTTTCGGTGTTTTAACGGTTTTAGTGGTTTCCCGCTGGTCACTGGTGGCTGGTCTGGTGCTGGCGACGATGCCCTGGCACATTCATTTTTCCCGGGCCGCCTTTGAAGCCAATGCCGCTTTATTTCTGGTTACTTGGGGGACTTGGTGGTGGTATGCCAAAAAAAGAAAGTTGAGCTTAACCAGTTTTATTTTAACAATTTTTACCTATAATGCGGCCCGGTTATTTACGCCGTTATGGTTTGGCTGGCTGGCTTGGCGGCAGCGGCAAACAAAATTATTTCTGGTTTTCCTGGGATTCTGGGCGGCGTTAATGTTTTTGCCGCAGAGCCGGCAGCGTTTGGCCGGAACGACTATTTTTCAAACCCAGTCCGGCGTCGACCAACGTTTGGAACAAAAATTTGCTGAAACCAGAAATCAGCCGCTGTGGTTGACCCGGACTTTGCACAACAAACCGGTGGAATACGGCCTTGATTTTTTCCGCCGCTATAGTTCTCATTTTTCTCCGGAATTTTTGTTTTTCTCCGGCGATCCGATCCGGCCACGCTACCGGGTGCCGGATATGGGCCAACTGTTATGGTTGGAACTGCCTTTTTTATTGACCGGGCTTTATCTAACAATAAAAAAACGGCAATGGTGGATTTTGCTTTGGTTAGGGTTGGCTCCACTGCCTGCGGCGATAACTTTTGAAACCCCCTCGGCAATCAGAAGTTATCTGATGATTGTACCGCTGGCAATTATTATTGCGTATGGTGTTT
>PCSQ01000009.1:0-8880 GCA_002772455.1 Candidatus Beckwithbacteria bacterium CG23_combo_of_CG06-09_8_20_14_all_47_9
ACTTTTCTTGGCTATTTAAAACTCTATCTCACTTTGCCGAACCTTCAAGGTTCAACCTTGAAGGTTTCACCATCGAGATGCTTAAGGAACTACTTTCAAAAACTAAAGCTTCTTGCCTACTGCCTGATGCCAAACCACTTTCATTTAATGGTTTATCAAGAAGATGCCGACGGTATCAATTTCTTTATGCGGTCACTGGCAACTAAATATTCAATGTACCTTAATCGGGTGCATCATCGAGTCGGCCACGTTTTTCAAGGAATTTATAAAGCAGTCAATATTACTAGTGAAGAGCAATTTCTATGGTTATCGAAATACATTCACAGAAACCCGATTGAAATTTTACCTTCAGGGATCAACCTTGAAGGCTACAAATACTCAAGCTATGGAAATTACTTGGGGCTGTTTGATCAAGGCTGGGTTCAAACAGATGAAATTCTTAGCTACTTTTACAAAGTTAAGGATATTGTTATCGAAGACGACCTACAAGGTTGAACCTTGAAGGTTATTTCCACTGACCGAGGGATTGGCCGAGCTGGACTTTGAAGTAATCGACCCAGGGAATCGGTGACGGGTCTAATTCATAAAGCTGGCTTAGGTAGAAATTAACCAGGCTGCCAAATTGAATCACGCCAAATGCTTGGGCGATTTCTGACTCGCCTTGGGCCATAAGCGTATAACTGTCGACTTGATTTTTCCTGATCACCGTTTCGGTGATTTTCAGCCGCTGGCGGATTCGAGGTTCATAAAGCGGCGAATCCAGCAGAACAAAAAAAAGATTCTGGGCATTAGCGGCCGGATGGGCTAATCCCTCCATTAAATGATGGTTAAGTTCGGGCAAATCGAAAATGGCGGAAAAATTCTTGGCGTTTTCGTTCATTTGATTTTTAATCGTGTGGGCGGAACCGATTAAGTGCCGGGCGGCGACAAAAATGACGACCCGGTCTTTAAGTTTTACTGCCAGCTGTTTGGCTTCATTTTGGGCGGTGGCCACTTGACGGTTGTTGGTTTTAAGCACCTGTTCCAGGGTGGTTTTAATCGAAGTTAAGTCCCCCGCCGAGAACCGAAATAAACCGATTTTGGCGGCTAAAACCAGTTGGCTGACGACTAAATAGCCCACGGCCATCCGGGGTTGTTTTGAAGGGTTAAAGCGCGGATTGATCTGATAATATGGCCGGTTAAACTTTTTCGCCAGCTCAATCAATTCCCCGCCGCTGGCAATCGCCAGCCAGGGACAGCCCCGCTGTTGCGCCTCGTTAAGATTAGCGACCGTTTCTTCGGTGGTCCCGGAAAAACTGGAACAAATGACGAGGGTTTGCCGGTCCACCCACCCCGGCAAATGATACTCATTTAACCTGATTAAGGGTGACTTGATTTCATCACCGTAAACTGACTCAATAATCCGGGCGCCCAGGCCGGAACCGCCCATACCGGTCATCAAAATTTTATTGACATGGCTGTAAGCGTCGGGCAGATTAATTTTTTGACAATCTTCCCAGGCATGCTGGCATTGCTGGCCTAAAGCCTCAACCGAACCGTATAAATTTTGGCTATCTAAAAGCGTCGGTATTGACACCGTAGCTCCAATCAATCTCCGGATGAGATTTTAATAAATTTTTAAGTTTAAGCTTCAGCTGGCCGTACCGGGCTTGGGTTTTAGCCTCAAACTTGATGGTGATATACGGTCCGTTCTGGCTGGCGCGGATGACCAGCATTTGATCACTGGTGTCCAGGCGCAAGCCGTCAATTTCAACGGCTTCGGCCGCCGGCCACCAGGATTTTAAGACCGGGGCCAGGGTCGTTTTAATAAACTCAAACTTAATTTTATCCGGCAGCCCCAGTTTGATTTCCGGGCTGGAAACCAGCCGGGGCAGTTGATTGACCGCTTGTTTTAAAGACAGGTTTTTCCGCTGGAGATAAGCCAAAAGCCGTAAAGTGGCATAAGCGGCATCATCGTGGCCGTACCAGTTATCCATAAAGAAAAAATGGCCGGAGAGTTCGCCGCCGAACGGGGCGCGGGCCTCTTTGACCTTGGCTTTGATAAACGAGTGGCCGGTGAGCCACATCAGCGGTTGGCCGTGATGTTTAAGCACCGTATCTTTGACTAATTTAGAACAGAGCACGTTAAACACGATCGGACTGTTGGGCAAGTACTCCAAAACATCCTGGGCAAACAAAGCCACCAAAACATCGTTCCAGATTTTATCGCCTTGGTCATCCACAATTCCCAGCCGGTCACCGTCCGGGTCATAACAAACGCCTAAATCGGCCTGATTTTCCCTGACGCCTTTAGCCAAACGGTCCAGATAATCGGCCTCGGTCGGGTCAGGCGTGCCCAGCGGATAATTGCCGTCCAGGGCGGTATTTTGCTCGATTACCCGGCAACCGAACGACCGCAAAATCTCCGGCAAAAACTTGCCGGGCGTACCGTTGCCGGCGTCCACCACCAGCTTAACCCTAAACGTTTGCGGAAACTTACGGTGCAGATCCGCTAAATAATCCGGGAAAATATCGGTTTTCACGAGAGTACCGGGTTTATCCGGTTCTGGGAATTTGTCTGATTTAGCCAGCTGTTTAAAAGCCATGATTTCTTCACTCACCATGGTGTCGGAAAAGCCCACCGCCAATTTAAAACCGTTATACTCCTTAGGGTTGTGCGAGGCGGAAACCGAGACGCCGCCTTTGATCTGATAGCGGTATTGGGCAAAATACATGAAGTAAACCAGCCCGAGACCCAGATCGGTCACATTAATTCCGCCTTCAAGCATTCCCTTGATAAAATTAGCTTTTAGGTCTTCGGTATGAATTCGGTTATCCCCGACAATGACCGCTTCGTTAATCCGCCTTTGGGAAAGGTAAGCGGCATAAGCCCGGCCCAGGACCCGGGCACCGTCGGCATTCAATTCGTCAGGGATTTTCCCCCGGATATCATAACCCCGGAAAATATTGTCAGCGATAACTGCCGTCATAATATCAGACAGCCAGGTGAATGCTTAATTTTTCCTCAACCGTTTCCAACCGGTCATCATGATCATCAACCTGACGCTTCATGTCCGATAAAACACCCTGTTCTTCACGGACTGTTTTTAGTTCGTTCATGACTTTATCCATAGCCTTGTAAAAATCTGTTTTGGTGGGCAGAAATTTGATTTGCTCTTTTACTTCCTGAAGACCATCTTTTACCTCCCAAACCTCTTTTCTTACCTCCAGCAATTGATCTTGAGTGGCAAAGTTTTTAAGATCGGCTTTAGTGGCAAACCGGGTTAAATCTTTTTTAGTTGCCAGCGTTTTTAATATTTTGACTAAATCTGTGTCAGGGGGAGTTTTCTTGGATTTTGCCATAATTTAATTAAATACCGATTAAGAGATCAAGTCAATAACAATTCCAGGTGGGTGCGTAAAGGCACACCGGTTTTACCGGATTTGACGGCCAGCTCGATGGCAAACATTTTTTTCAATAGGCCGGTTTCGCCTTTTTTGGACGCCTGGCGGTGGAGCAGGTACCAAACCAATTCGATCGGTTCGGTTTTCAGGGTGGCTTCCAGATCAGCCAGCTTCCGGCCGGAGAGAAAGCGCCATAATATTTTCGGCACAGTAAATTCCTGCACTTGGGCCCCGGGAAATTTTTTAAGCTGGGCGGCCGGGAGTTTTTTCCCGGCCCACAGATAAACATCCTGATTCATTCGAAACAGTTCGTTACCGGCAGTGATCTGTTCCAGCTTTTCCGGGGTAATTTCAGCCAGATCATAGTGCCGGGCCCCCTTGGGGATTGCCCGGCGGCTGGCCACTTGGTTATCGCCATGAAAAATATAGATCATAAGTTGCAAAACAGCCGCCGGAGATGCGGCAATAAACTGCCGGAAAAGTTTTTAGGGATATGGGCCAGCTCATGAACTAACACCCGGGTTTTTTCAATGGCCGGCAGGTGGTCAAATTTCTCGGCTAAGACTTCGACCACGTATGCGGGCGGAATCTTTAACGCCAACTGCCAAATTCTGGGCATACCCCATATTCTGGCCCGGGCCCGGGCTTTCGAACCGCGACTGCGGAAGCAAAAAATCCGGGAGCGTTTGACGTGCGGATAGTCACCGGAGTTTAAAATTTTTGCCAGTTGGGTCCGGATGTCCGGGGCCGGTTTAACGACCATAATGATGCCGCCGGGCCACCTTGAGTTCCATGACTGCCTGGCGCAAATCGGCTTCGGCCAAAACGTATTCCCGGGTCGAAAGTTTTTGCTTTAAAGCCTCCTCGGCTTTTTTCCTGGCCTCTTCAACCTTATAAATATCGATTTCCTCGGCCCGGATGGCCGAATCCGCCAAAACCGAGACCTCGTTGTTATGAATGTCCAATAGTCCCCCGCCCAAAGCTAAAACTTCAATTTGGGGGCCATGAAAAATAAACATTTCCCCGGGATGCAAGCGGGTTAAAAGGGAAACATGGCCGGGCAGAATCCCGATTTGGCCGTCACTGGCCGGAGCCAGAATCAGATCGGCTTCGCCGGAAAAAACCCGGCTTTCCTGGGTCAAAATCTCCAGTGTTAATTTTTTCATAACTTTTTGGCTTGTTCGACCGCTTCGTCAATCGTTCCCACCATGTAAAAAGCCTGCTCCGGCAAAGCATCGTGTTTGCCGTCAAGAATTTCCTGAAAGCCGCGGATGGTTTCGCTGATTTTGACATAACGGCCGGGGCTGCCGGAAAACTGTTCGGCCACAAAAAACGGCTGGGTTAAAAAGCGCTGGATTTTTCTGGCCCGGGACACCGTCAGCTTGTCTTCATCGGACAGTTCGTCGATGCCTAAAATGGCGATAATATCCTGCAGGTCTTTGTAGCGCTGGAGGACTTTTTGCACCCGGAGGGCGACGTCGTAGTGTTCGGCTCCGACCGCTTCCGGAGACAAAATCTTGGACGAAGAAGTCAGCGGGTCAACCGCCGGATACAGGGCTTGTTCAGCCAGGGCCCGCTCCAGGGCAATCGACGAGTCCAGATGAGCAAAGGTCGTCACCGGGGCCGGGTCGGTGTAATCATCGGCCGGGACGTAAACCGCCTGGAATGAAGTAATCGAGCCTTTTTTAGTTGAGGTAATCCGCTCCTGCAAAGAGGCCATTTCCGAGGCCAAAGTCGGCTGGTAGCCGACGGCCGAGGGGATCCGGCCCAAAAGCGCCGAGACTTCCGAGCCGGCCTGGGAAAACCGGAAAATGTTGTCGATAAATAAGAGCACGTCTTCGCCTTTTTGATCGCGGAAGTACTCGGCAAAAGTCAGCGCGGTTAAAGCCACGCGCAGGCGCGCTCCCGGCGGTTCGTTCATCTGGCCGAAAACCATAACCGTGTTTTTTAAGACCCCGGAACTCTTCATTTCCTGATACAGGTCGTTGCCTTCGCGGGTGCGTTCACCGACACCGGCAAAAACCGAGTGGCCGGAATGCTCTTCGGCAATGTTCCGGATCAATTCCTGGATAATAACGGTCTTGCCGACCCCGGCGCCGCCGAAAGCGGCCACTTTGCCGCCGCGGGCAAACGGGCAAATTAAATCAATCACTTTAATCCCGGTTTCCAGCATTTGCGGCTTGGGGTCGATTTCCGTCAGCTTCGGACTGGCCTTATGGATGGAGGTGACCGGCAGTCCGGTCAGGGGTTTACCGTTATCAATCACTTCGCCCAGGACGTTAAACATCCGGCCCAGGGCGGTTTTGCCGGCCGGAACACTGATCGGTTGGCCGGTGTCAGTGACCGCCAATCGGCGTTTTAATCCGTCGGTGGTGCCCATGGCGATGGTCCGGACCAAGTGGTTGCCCAAATGCTGTTCGACTTCCAAAACCAGAGTTTTGCCTTGGCCTAAATCGACCGTTAAAGCATTATAGATTTGGGGGGGATCGCCGGGAAAATAAACGTCGACCACTACCGAGATGATTTGGGTAATCCGGCCGAGATTAGCGGTTGTTTTCTTCATATTTATTCCAGGGCCATACGGCTGGTAATCACGTCCAGCAGTTCGCCGGTAATCCGGCTTTGACGCGCCTGGTTGAACTCCAAGGTTAATTGATCGACGACTTCGAGGGCATTATCGTGGGCACTTTTCATGGCTACCATCCGGGCCGAGTGTTCCGAGGCCAGGCTTTCCAGCAGGGTGTGGTAAAGCTGAAGTTCGACGTATTGGGGCAGCAGCGCCTCAAAAATAATATTGGCTTTGGGTTCAAAAATGTAGTCGGCTTCAAAGGTTAATTCCGGCCGGGCCGCGGCTGATTCGGCAATTATCGGCAATAACTGTTTAACCGCCAATTTTTGACTGATAGTCGAAATAAATTCCATGTACGCTAAAAAACTCATCTGGAATTCCCCTGCCTTGAATCCCTCGGAAATCAGCCGGGCTAAAGGCAAGATGTCGTTAAAGTGCGGCCGGTCGCCCATGGTGGAAAATTCGGCCATCAGGAAGCGGCCGGTCCTTAAAACGTGGTCCTTGGCCTTGCGGCCGACAGTGACAAAAGTCAGGCTGGTTTTCGGCGGCAAATTCATTTCAATGGTCATATTTTTAAGCCATTTTTCCAAGCCGCGGAATAAGTTGGTGTTTAAACCGCCGCATAAAGATTTATCCGTGGAAAATAAGACGATTAAAACCTTAAACTCATTCTTGGGGTCAAAGTTTTGCCGGGGGTCTTTGAACAACCAATGCTCGGTTTGGCTTTTGGCTTTTTGAGAAAGCGACGTAATCACCTGGTACATCCGCTCGGTGTACGGCCGGGAGTTAACCGCCAAACCCTGGGCCCGTTTCATTTTAGCGGCCGAGACCATTTCCATGGCTTTGGTAATTTGGGAAATATTCTGACTGGATTTGATCCGGCGCTTAATTAAGCGGGTCGATTGGCTCATAATTTATGACTCTCGTTAAATTTAGTGGTGACTTTGACTAAAACTTTAATGGTGGGTTCGGTCAAAACTTTTTCTTTGGCGATCGTTTTTTTAACTGCCGGCTGGTTGACGGCCACATACTTAAGGTACTCAACCTGCCACCGCGGCACTTTTTCCACCGGGGTCTGGTCCAGATAACCGTTAGTCACCGCCCAAATAATTAAAACCTGGTCCGCCACGTTCATCGGCTGATCCCAGCCCTGCTTTAAAATTTCGGTGATCCGCCGGCCCCGGTCGAGCCGGGCTTTGGTCACCTGGTCCAAATCGGCCGAAAACTGGGCAAAGGCGGCCAGTTCCCGGTATTGGGCCAGTTCCATCCGCAGTTTGCCGGCTACTTGACGCATGGCTTTAATTTGGGCATCGCCGCCGACCCGGGAAACGGATAATCCCGCATTAATCGCGGGACGAACCCCGGCATTAAATAAATCGGTTTCCAGATAAATCTGGCCGTCGGTAATGGAAACGACGTTCGTAGGAATGTAGGCGGAAATATCGCCGGCCTGGGTTTCGATAATCGGCAGGGCGGTGATCGAACCGCCGCCGGCAGCCGGGTTTAATTTGCAGGCGCGCTCTAACAAACGGGAGTGGAGGTAAAAAACATCACCCGGGTAGGCTTCGCGGCCGGAGGGACGGCGCAACAGCAGGGAAAGCTCCCGGTAGGCCCAGGCGTGTTTGGTTAAATCATCGTAAACCACGAGCACATCCCGGCCTTTTTGGGCAAAATATTCGGCGATGGCCACCCCGGCATAAGGCGCTAAAAACTGCAGCGCCGGGGATTCGGCAGCATTAGCGGCAACAATAATGGTGTGATCCATGGCGCCAAACCGGTTGAGCGTCGTGATCAATTGAGCGGTAAAAGCCGCTTTCTGGCCGATAACCACATAAATACAGATAAGATTTTGTTTTTTCTGATTGATGATCGTGGTTAAAGCAATGGCGGATTTGCCGGTGGACCGGTCGCCGATGATCAATTCCCGCTGGCCCCGGCCGATCGGAATCATCGCGTCGATGGCGCTAATGCCGGTTTGCACCGGCTGTTTGACCTTTTCCCGGGAAATCACTCCCGGAGCAATCCGCTCTAAAGGCATTTTGACGGTCGTTTTGGGTTGGGCCCGGCCGTCGAGAGGTAAACCTAAGGGATCGATGACCCGGCCAAGAAGCGCTTCGCCGGCCGGAACCGATAACACCTGGCCGGTAGTGATGGCTTCGTCGCCTTCTTTTAAGTGGCGGCTGTCGCCTAAAACAATCGCCCCGACCAAATTCCGGCCTAAGTTTAAAACCAACCCCTTCGTTTGGCGGGGCAGGGTAATAATTTCGGCCATCATCGCCTCGGATAAACCGGCGATGCTGATGACGCCGTCACCGACGCTGACCAGCTTGCCGAAGCTTTTGGCCTCGAACTTCGGCTCGTAAGCGGTGATTTTTTCCCGTAAAATTTTATCAAGATCAATCATAAATTAAAACTTCTTTTAAGTCCGTCAGCTGCCGATTGATTGAAGCGTCGATGACTTTACCGGCAATTGTCAGCCGCAATCCGCCGATCAAGTCCGGGTCAAGATTTTGTTTCAAGCGGATCGGGTGCTTAAAAACTTTGGCCAAAGTTTTTACCAGAGCTGATTTTTGCTTGGCCGATAAAACCACCGCCGAAGTGACCGTAGCCAGATTGGGATCAACCTGGGTAAATCCGGCCCGGGTTAACTCCTGGGCAATTTGGGGCAGCAGTTCCAGCCGGCCGCGACTGGACAAATAGCCGATGACGGCTTTAACCACTTCGTCAACAATCATGCCAACTCTCCCAAAGCCTTAATTTGTTTATCGATCAAACGCTGCTGGTCCGGGCGGGTTAAAGTTGATTTTAGAAGCTGCCTGGTAGTGGTGACCACCAAATCGCTGATCCGGCCCTGCAGCCGTTTTTCTTCCTGGGAAAAGCGGTCTTCTAACAGTTCCATTTTTTTGGCTACCGCCGCCTCGGCTTCG
>PCSQ01000009.1:8926-21565 GCA_002772455.1 Candidatus Beckwithbacteria bacterium CG23_combo_of_CG06-09_8_20_14_all_47_9
ACTTGGCGGCATCGACAATTTTGACGGCTTCAATTTGGGCTTCGGCCACCGCTTGTTTTTTAAGTTCCGAAATTTTCTCTTTTTCCTCGAGTGTGGCTTCAGCGGCTTTGATGGAATCCTCGATTTTACGGTTTCGCCCTTCGACAATTTTTAAAATCGGCCGATAAAGCCACCGGTTGAGCACAAAAATCAACACGCCAAAATTGACGATCTGGAACAGCAGTTGATACCACCTGATTTCCATGAGCTACCTCAAACAAATTTTAAGATCAAGGCCACGACCAAAGAGTAAATGGCAATGGCTTCGGCAAAGGCCACGCCCAGGATCATGATCGTCTGGACCTTGGCGGCTGCCTCGGGATTACGGCCGATGGCTTCTAAAGCCTTAGCTACAATTAAACCGATAGCGATGGCCGGACCAATTCCGCCAACGGCAATGGTTATACCGACGACTGCATCGTTTCCCATACTATCCTCCAAAATTAATTAATGATGCTCCGCTGTGGCTATATTAATAAAAACTAAGGTCAAAGTCGAGAAGACCAGGGCTTGGATCAGGCCGACAAAAATTTCCAAGCCTAAAAACGGCAGGCTGGCAAAGAGCGGCACCAAAAAAGCAATCACCGCCAACAGAACTTCGCCGGCAAAAATATTGCCGAACAACCGGAATGTAAATGACATAATTTTGGAAAATTCGGAGATCAATTCCAAAAACCCGACAAAAAAATTAATCGGGTTAGATAAATCAAAAAACTTGGTAAAATATCTTAATCCCCGGAACTTATAGCCGTAAAACTGGACCGAAAACACCGCAAAAATAGCTAAAGCTAAGGTCGTATTAATATCGGCGGTTGCCCCTCTTAAAAACGGGACAAAACCGTGGCTCGTTTTTAAACCGATTGATTCGGCACCCGGGAGCAAACCGGCCCAGTTGCCGAACAAGATAAACAAGAATAAGGTGGCCACTAACGGAAAAAACCTGGCGGCATGCCGGGGGGTAATCGATTGAACGTATTCATAAAAAGATTCTACCAGGGTTTGTAAAAAAAGCACCCAGCGGGGCGGGTGCTTGCGGCTTAAGAAACGCTGGGCATTAATCGCCAGAAGTGACAAAAACAAGGTCACTAAAACCGTGACCAGCATGGTGTTGGTCACCTGATAGTTTCCCCAAACAAAAATCGGCTGTGCCGATATGGAAATATGCAGCTCACTCATCTTTGGTTTTAATTATAAGTGATTTTAAATCGGTCTTCAACTGCGATTCTAAATTATTGACCACGCTGATGGCTTTATCCCGCGAATCCGGCCAGGCTGAAAAAGTGTAGTGCTCTAAAATCCGGTAAAGCAGCTCAACGTGAGTCGAAGACAGGGGGAATTTATGCCGGTATTCATCATGACGTTTAGTCGCTTCTCCGGAAAAAGCCAGCGAACCGGTGCCGCCTTTGGCCTTGTTCAACTCTTTGATTAGTTGAATCGTCGTCAGCTTGTCGATCTTTTGGTCGCGCAAGCGGACAATTTCCGAAAAATGTCTGACTAAAATTTGGCTGACCCCGGTTAGAATCACGTCGTGAACAATCGGCGACGGTTCTCCCTTTTTACCGATGTAAGTCACCCGGGAAAAAACAATGGCCTGCAGGCTGTTTAAAATTAATTCCGATTCGGCATACAGTGAATTATGGAAAATTACATTAAGGAGCGTACTGACAATGGCCGAGCGGGTTTTATATGAATCAACGTTTTCCCGATTGATCTCCGGGTTGGTGGCCCAAAAAATTAACTTGTTAATAATCGCCAGTCTGTTTTTCCGTCCGGTTTTATTGGCATTTTTCAGCCTTAAAAATTGGCTGGTCAATTTTTCCACATCCGATGGCAAAATAATCGGCACCCGGGGGCGGCGGCGGTGCAGTACCAATTTAACCCGGTGAGCTAAAAATTTTTCCGTATCGGCTTCTCCAAAAAGCTGGGCCATGAACTCAAACCGCGACTTCCAGCTATTGCCAAAAGCAATTCTTAAAACTAAATCAAACCGCAACCATAAATAGATAATGAACAGAAAAAAATACTTCACCGGCTGTATTTTGGTGACCCCATCCGGATTTGAACCGGAGTTGACTGGATGAAAACCAGTTGTCCTGGACCGGGCTAGACGATGGGGCCATGTGAGCCCGGAGCGAGTCGAACGCTCAACACACAGCTTAAAAGGCTGCTGATCTGCCATTGATCTACGGGCCCTTATTTAGTAGCTAATGCCATTTTACCAATTCTTTGGCGTAAATAATAGAGCTTGGCCCGCCGGACCTTGCCGGTTTTCTTCACGGTCAGCGACAATAAATTCGGACTGGATAAAGGCCAAATTTTTTCGACTCCGACACCGTCTGTGGCAATTCTTCTGACGGTGATTGACCGGCCAACACCGCGGCCTTTAATCCCCATCACTATCCCCTCAAATATTTGACTCTGGGCCTTGCCGCCGCTGAAAAACTGCTGTTTTAATCTGACGATATCGCCGACACTGAATTTGGTTTCCTGATGCTGCGCTTTAAGTGCCATAACTTTAGGATTTTACTCCTCGACTGCGCTCGGAGCAAGTGTGAATATACTTTAAAAAGATCGGATGCGGGGATAACGGCCGGGATTTATACTCCGGATGGCCCTGGGTACCGATAAAAAACGGGTGCTGGACCTGATCTAATTCCAAAATCTCCACCAGGTTTTCTTCGAGAGAGCGGCCGGAAACCACTAAGCCTTTAGCGGCCAATTTTTTAACGTAGGCTTCGTTAACTTCGTAACGATGACGGTGACGCTCGCTGATGTCGGTGCGGCCGTAAACCGATTCGGCCAATGTCCCGGTTTTTATCCGGCAATCCCATTTGCCCAGGCGCATCGTGCCGCCGTAGGCGCGGAGTTTAACGTTCTTTTTCTGATCAGGGATGATATAAATTACCGGATCCGGAGTAGCCGGATTGATTTCGGTGGAATTCGCCGATTTTAGACCCAGAACATTACGGGCATACTCAACCGCCATTAACTGCATCCCAAAACACAATCCAAGGTAGGGCATCCGGTTTTCGCGGGCAAAGCGGATGGCTTCCAGCATCCCCTCGGTTCCCCGCGGTCCCCAGCCGATCGGGACGATCACGCCGTCGACCGCCCGCAGTTTTTCCGCCAGATTGGCGGCTTTTTCAGAATTAATCGCCACAATTTTTAAGTCCACGCCGTTGGCCCAGGCCGCATGATTTAAAGCTTCGTAAAGCGAAGCGTAAGAATCATTCAGCTGGTAGTCACCGGTAGCAAAGTACTTGCCGACAATGGCCACCTTGACTGTTTGGGTTTTGGGTTGGGAAATTTTTTCGTTTAACTTCTGCCAGGCCTGAAGTTTTAATGGAGTCACTGGCAAATTTAATTTCTGAAGGACTTTTTGAGAAAAATTCTGCCGGGCAAAAACTAACGGCAGTTCGTAAACCGATTTCAAATCCGGCGCCGAAATAATCCCCGCTTCCGGCAGGTTGCAAAACAAGGCCAAGCGCGCCTGCCGCCGCCGGTCGATCGCCGCTTCGGCCCGGCAGACAATAAAGTCCGGCTGAATCCCCATTGAATTTAAGTACTTGACCGAAAGCTGGGTTGGTTTGGTTTTCGGCTCACCCAAATGTTTTGGCGTCGGCAGATAGGTAACGTGGATATGAACCACCGTATCCTGGTGCTGCAGTTTCATGATCCTGGCCGCCTCGTAGTAAAGCGCGTTTTGGTACTCGCCGGCTGTCCCGCCCAATTCAATAATCACTACCTCGGCTCTGGAACTGTCGGCAACCGCTTTAAACCGGCTGATAATTTCATCGGTCACGTGGGGAATGGCCTCGACGTCTTCGCCTTTATAAAAAAAACTGCGTTCTTTATCAATCACCGCTTTATAAATCTGCCCCATGGTAATGAAATTGGCCATCGACAGATTTTGGTCTAAAAACCGTTCGTAAGTCCCCAGGTCCATGTCGGTTTCCGCTCCGTCTTCGCACAAAAACGGGTCGCCGTGCTCGATCGGATTAATCAAACCGGAATCAAAATTCAGATAGTTTTCACACTTAATCGGGGCAACTGTCAAACCGTGCTGTTTAAATAAATAACCTAAGGAAGCGGCCACCGTGCCTTTGCCTAAACCGGATAAAACTCCACCCGAAACAAAAATGTACTTAGTCGACTGCGGCATATATTATTGTACCACAATTTGGCCGTTAACGGGCTTTAAGAGCGCTTCCACCTGGTTTTTAACCTGATCAAAGGCCACGGTAAACGGCAGGCGGATAATTTTCGGCTTCGAGCCATTCTGCAGTTCCAAAAAGATCCACTCGCCGCCCGGGTTGGCCTGAAAGAGCTGATTAAGTTTAATTAAAATAGATTTGGAGGTGTCGGCCGACAAATGTAAATGAACTTCTGCCCGGACCGGTTGGGCTTTAGCCGCCACTGGTGCCTCTTCCGGTTTCAGGGCCGACTCAACCAATAGAGTCAACCGATTTTTCAGATCAACTTTGCCGGTGACTAAAACGACCTGATCCGACTGCCACAGGGCTTTGGTGCGGGCATAAAGCGTCGGAAAAATCACCAGTTCAATCTGGCCGGAGTCGTCATCCAGGGTCGCAAAAGCCATTTCATGGTTATTTTTCCGGGTCAGAATCGGTTTTACCGTCCGAATCGTCCCGCCCAGGGTCACAGTTTGGTTCAAGTGAATTTGCGGGTCAATCTCGGCAACGTGGTGCGACACCAACTCTTTAATTTTCTTAAGCGCCTCGGCGTGGGGGTGATCGGTCAGATAAAAACCCAGCAGCTGTTTTTCAAAGGATAATAGATCAATTTTAGAAAACTCTTCGGCCTGGGGCAGTTGATCGGTCGGCACTACCGGGGCGGCCGCTTTAATAAACAAAGACGTTTGGTTGCTGTTTAACTCTTTTTGGTTTTGAGCGGCTTTGGCGCGGATACTTTCGAGCCCCAGCATCAAACTGGCCCGGATGCCGAAAGCGTCAAAAGCCCCGACTTGAATCAAGCTCTCCAGTACTTTTTTATTGACCTTTTGCTGATCGACCCGCTCGCAAAAATCGGTTAACGACTTAAATTTGGCCTTATCTCTGGCACCCAAAATTCCCTCGATTGCCGCCTCGCCGACATTTTTGATCGCCGAAAGGCCAAACCGGATCGCTTTTTTTTCCAGTGATTTATTGTCCGCTTCAATCGAAAAGCCGGTCAAACTGGCATTAATATCCGGCGGCCGGACGACAATGCCCATCGACTTGGCCTCATCGACGGCAATCGGCACCTTATCTTTATTGCTGACTTCGGCGGTCAGAAGCGCGGTCATAAACTCCACCGGAAAATTGGCTTTAAGATAGGCCGTCTGGTAAGCAATCATGGCATAAGCAGTAGCGTGGGCCTTGTTAAAACCGTAGCCGGCAAATTTTTCAATGTAGCCCCAGATTTTTTCGGCAATTTTACTCGAATACCCTTTTTGCTGCGAACCCTTAATAAACTTGCTTTTTTCCTTGGCCATGATCGACCGCTTCTTTTTCCCGATCGCCCGCCGGAGAATATCCGCCTCGCCCAAGCTATAGCCGGCCATCACATTGGCAATCTGCAGGGCCTGCTCCTGGTAAACGGCAATACCGTAAGTTTCGGCCAGGACCGATTTCAAGTCCGGGTGCGGGTACTCGATTTTGGCCGGGTTCTTTTTGCCGGCAATAAACGTGTCGATCAGGGCCATCGGGCCGGGCCGGTACAGCGCCACCATCGCCCGGATATCCGAAAACAGGGACGGTTTCAGTTTCCGGGCCACCGAGCGCATACCCGGCGATTCCAGCTGAAAAACCCCAATCGTGTGGCCGTCGGTCAACAACTTAAACGTTTTCGCATCGTCAAGAGGCAGTTCGGAAATGTCCAATTTCTTGCCGGTTTGCTCTTTGACCAGGTTGACCGCGTTTTGCAAAATGGTCAGGTTGGACAAGCCCAAAAAGTCCATTTTCAACAGACCGATGGCGTTGGCATCGATATTGCAGTCGAGCGAGTACATGTCGTATTGGGTCATAATCCGTTCATTTTTCGACTCGAGCTGGAGCGGAGTGTACTCGGTCAACGGTTTGTCGCCGATGACTACCCCGGCGGCGTGGGTCGAAGCGTGCCGGGCCGTCCCCTCGATTTTTTTAGCCAAATCGATCAGTTCCTTAAATTTATCCTGGCGGTAGTATTCCTGCAGATCAATGACGTTAACCATGGCTTCTTCCAGGCTGTGGCCGAAGGGAATCAGCTTGGCAATTTTATCCGGGTCGCTGTAAGGCAGGCCCAGGACCCGGCCCACGTCCCGGATCGCCCCCCGGGCTTCCATGGTGCCGAACGTAATAATTTGGGCGACCCGATCTTTGCCGTAACGGTTAGCCACGTACTCGATGACCTCATCGCGCCGGTCGTCGGCAAAATCCAGATCGATATCCGGCGGACTGGGACGTTCGGGGTTGAGAAACCGTTCAAAGGGAATGTCGTGAAACAGCGGATCGATCGAAGTAATGCGCATAGCGTAAGCGGTCAGCGAACCGGCCACACTGCCGCGGCCCGGGCCGACGCGGATGTGATTGGTTTTGGCCCAGTTAACAAAGTCCTGGACGATTAAAAAATAAGTGGCAAAACCTTTATCGCAGATAATTTTCAGCTCGTAATCCAGCCGCTGTTTTTGGGCTTGGCCGGCCTGGCCGTAACGCTGGACCAGCCCGGCTTCGGCTAAATCACGCAAGTATTTTTCACTGCTTGAATAAGGTTCCGGCAGGGGAAACTCCGGCAAAATCCACTTGCCGGTGGGAATTTCCACCTGGCAGGCGTCGGCAATTTTGAGCGAGTTTTTCAGGGCTTCGGGATAATCGGGAAAGAGCCGGGCCATCTCGTCCGGGCTCTTTAAGTAAAAGTCCGGCGAGCCGATCATGGTCAACCGGTTTTTGTCGGAAAGAATGGTTTTAGTCTGGATTGCCAACAAGGCGTCCTGGGCCTTGGCATCGCCGGGGTTGACGTAATGCAAATCATTGGTCGCCACTAAAGGAATGCCCAGGCGCCGGGAAAAATCAATCAGGGTTTTATTGACAATATCCAATTCGGTCAAATTCTGATGTTTCTGCAGTTCCAAATAAAAATCCTTGCCGAATAAATCCAGCCATTTTTTGGTTTCGGCCAAAGCCGCCGGCAGTTGGCCCTGTAAGATCAGCTGGGGAATGATCCCCTGCAAACAGGAAGAAGTGGCAATCAAACCGTCTTTGTATTTAGCCAGCAATTCCCAGGTAAAGCGCGGCTTGTAATAAAACCCTTCCAAGTGGGCCAAGGTAGTCAGCTGCATCAGGTTTTTATAGCCCTGTTGGGTCTTGGCCAAAAGCAGTTGATGATAGGTCTGTTTTTGGACGCCCGGGGTTCGGTCGGCCAAGTTGGCGGTCGTCAAATACCCCTCCATCCCGATGATCGGCTTAATCCCGATGGCTTTGGCGGCGTTGTAGAATTTGACGGCGCCGTACATCACCCCGTGATCGGTAATCGCTGCCGCTTTCATTTTAAGATCCTTGGCCCGGGTCAACAACTCTTCAATCTTACTCAAACCATCGAGGAGCGAGTACTGGGTATGACAGTGCAAATGAACAAATTCACTCATAAACCCAATATAACACACCTGCAGGTTCGGAACCTGCAGTGCTATAATAGCTATAATGCCCGCTAAAAACGCTATTAGAGAATACGCTCCGGAAACTTATTATCACGTTTACAATCGGGGTGTGGCTAAGCAGAATATTTTTCTTGATGAACAAGATTACAAGGTTTTTTTATCGTATCTGAAAACCTATCTTTCTGCCCCGGATAAATCCGAAAAATCGCCTCCGTCTAAAAAACTGAAAAATTATTTTGGCCGGGTTAAATTGCTGGCCTACTGCCTGATGCCTAACCACTTTCATTTCTTTGCTTGGCAAAAAGAAATTGACGCGCTTACTGGTTTTATGCGGGCAGTAATGATTAAATATTCCATGTTTTTTAATAAAAAATACCGGCGCGTCGGTCCGGTTTTTCAAGGAAAATTCAAGGCGGTAATGATAACCAACGAGCCGCAGTTTGTTTTTCTGTCTAAATACATCCACAGAAATCCAATCTCTCTAGCTGCAGGTACGGAACCTGCAGCCTATTCCTACTCCAGCTACCGTAACTATTTAGGATTAATCAATCAAGCCTGGCTGGACACCTCAGAGATTTTAAGTTATTTCTCCAAAACCAAATTGGCAAACTCATATCAGAATTTTATTGAGGAACTCGACGACCGTGATTTACCGATGATCAAAGAAGTAATGCTGGACTTCGAGTTTTAGCCCTGCAGGTTCCGAACCTGTAGGGCTTTCAACAACTTATCCTGGACCTGCTTCGGATCAACTTTTCCGCCGGTCAGACGCATCACTTGCCCGACTAAAAAACCGATGACGCTGGTTTTGCCGGTTCTATATTTGGCCACCGCGTCAGCATTTTCTTTCAGGACCTGGTCAATAATATTGAGGTCAACTGCCCGGCTGGCGGCTTTAGTCGGCGGCGGCTGATCCAGATCAATCTTTTTATTAACAATTAAATTGGCTAATTCCAACGGTTCAACTTGATTTTTATATTGATTAAAATAAGCCAGTTTTAACTGATCTTTTGATAATAATTGAGCTGTGGAAAGACTCAAGTGAAACTTATTTACCATCTCATTGGCCAGAGCTTCCGGTAATTGCGGCAGTTTCGTCCGTAAATTCTCGACATACTCCCGGGTTAAAACGATCGGAGGGATGTCCGGATCGGGAAAATAGCGGTAATCGGCAGACGTTTCTTTAACCCGTTGGGAAAAAGTGGCCCGTTTTTGCGGGTTATAACCCCGGGTTTCCTGGACCGGCGTTTTGCCTTGGTCTAATAACTCTTTTTGGCGTTTCAACTCAAAATCAATCCCCTGTTGGGCAAACCGGAACGAGTTTAGGTTCTTGATCTCAACTTTGTAATTATTCAGTTTTTCCGGGCTCTCACTCCAGGAAATGTTCGGTTCCAGGCGCATCGAGCCTTTTTCCATGTCACAGTCAGACACGCCTAATGATCGGATAATATCCCGCAGTTTCTTCAAAAACTCCTTGGCTTCTTCACCGGAAGCAATATCCGGTTCGGTGACAATCTCTACCAGCGGCACCCCGGAGCGGTTAAAATCCACCAAGGTCATTTTCTGACCGTCGATAACTTGATGCTGCATTTTAGCCGTGTCTTCTTCCAGATGGACCCGGTTGATCCGGATAATTTTACCAGAGGCCAAACTTAACTTACCTGCCTGGCAAAACGGATCGTCATACTGGGAAATTTGGTAACCCTTAGGCAAATCCGGGTAAAAATAGTGCTTCCGGTCAAATGACGATTCCAAGTTGACCCGGCAGTCTAAAGCTAAACCGATCATAATCGCCCAATCGATTGCCTGGTGATTCGGCACCGGCAGGGCTCCGGGCAAGCCCAAACAGACCGGGCAAGTATTGGTGTTGGGCGCTTTGCCAAAATGATCGGCACTACAGCCGCAAAACATCCCGGTTTTAGTTTTGAGCTCGACGTGGATTTCCAGGCCGATGACCGGCTGCAGTTTCATAATTTCGGTTTCTCCAGGTGCCATTTAGTTTGCTGCTGATACCAATGCCCGACTTGCAGAATTTTTTGCTCATCAAACTGGGCGCCGGTAATCTGTAAACCAATCGGCAAGCCGGAAATTATGCCGCACGGGACAGATAACCCGGTCAACCCGGCAATTGATGACGGCTCCACCAAAACATCCTGCAGTTCACCAAACATCGCGCTGGTTTTGGACGCCCCCAAGGGCAAAGCCGGACCGGGAGAAATCGGCGCCAAATAAAAATCAAATTGCTTAAACAGCCGGTCAAATTCGTCAATAATCATCGTCCGCACCTGCTGGGCTTTTTTATAGTATTGGTCAAAATAACCGGTGGAGAGCGAAAATGCTCCCAGTAACGACCGATTTTTGGCTTCGTAGCTGAAACTGGACCGGTCATGGCCAAAGCGGATGCCGTCATAACGGGCCAAATTAGAGGAAACTTCACAGCGTTGAATGATGGTGTAAACGGCAATCGTGAATTGAGGATCCATCAAGGTTACCGGTTTAACCTGGGCACCGGCTGACTCAAAAACCTTGACAGCTTCAAGGATTAGCCCTGAAGCCTCACCGATTAAATACTCCTTGGGTAAAGCAATGATCTTACCCTTCAGGTTCTCACCCTGAAGGCTGTTTGGGTTAATTTCCACCGGCCGGGGCGAGGTGGTGGCATCATAAACGTCATGACCGGCAATAATTTTAGTAATCAAAGCGGCGTCGGCAACTGTTTTTGTCAAAGGCCCGGGTGAATCGGTGGACGAAGCCATGGCCACCACGCCGTAACGGCTGACCCGGCCGTAAGTCGGTTTAAACCCGGTCACGCCGCACCAGGCTGCCGGCTGGCGAACTGACCCGGCCGTTTCACTCCCGATCCCGAACAAACACATATCCGCGGCCACGGCCGCCGCCGAACCGCCGGACGAGCCGCCGGGTAAATACTTAGTATTCCAGGGGTTTAAGGTCGAGCCGTAGTCGGAGGTTTCCGTCGATGAACCGTGGGCCCAGGCATCCATGTTAGTTTTACCCAAGCAAAGCGCTCCGGCTTCAATCAATTTTTTGTAAACTGTAGCCGAGTATTGGGGCACAAAATTATCCAAAACCTTAGCACTGGCGGTAGTTCGTAAACCCTCGGTTAAAAAATTATCTTTAATGGCAAACGGAATACCCCACAACGGTCGGCCGTCATCACCGGACTGATCTAGTTTTTTCGCTTGATCTAAAATCCGGTCGTTTAAAGTTAAAAAAGCGTGCAGTTTTTTATCGACCGCCTTAATTTGGACCAAACAAGCGGTTGCCAACTCCACCACCGAAAATTTTTTGGCTTTGAGGCCCGCCCGCGCTTCAATCACTGTCAATTGGTTAAGCCTCATCGTCAATCACCCTCGGTACCAAAAAATATCCCTGATAGGTTTTTTTAGCCTGGGAAAGCGCCTGCTTTTGGGTGAATCCCCTTTCCGGCTGGGGGATATCTTCCCGCCAGACATTCTGCAGTTTAGTCACCTGAAAAGTGGATTTGGTTTTGGCCGTGGGTAGTTTTTTCAGTTCATCCACTGCCTTTAAAGTACTGTCAAAACCAGCCTGAAGTTTTTCAGATTCGCCCGGTTTTAAAGGCATATTGACTAATTTAGCCAGGTGCAAAACATTAACTTTCATTAGATTAGTTTAACTCATCTGCTTCAAGGCCGCAATCCGCTCGGTTACCGGCGGATGGGTGTTAAATAAGCCGCTAAACCAGCCGATCGAGTCATGGTGATTTTTCAAGGGGTTAGCAATATATAAATGAGCGGTTGCCTTATTGGCCGCCTCAAGCGGTTCTTTGTCAGCACTAATTTTAGCCAGCGCCCGGGCAAGACCATCGGGAAACCGGGTCAGCTTGACCCCGGAGGCATCGGCCAGAAACTCCCGGCGCCGGGAGATAGCCAGTTGGATCAGTTGGGAAATCAACGGAGACAGCAAAGCCAAAATCAGGCCGATGACCATGAAAATTGCCTGAAGCTGGTTATTATCCCGGTTATCCCGGTTGCCCCGGCCCCAAAAAGTTGCCCGTAGAAACCAATCTGCCAGTAATGTGACTAAACCAACTAATATCGATACAATTGCCATTAATCGAATATCATAATTACCCACGTGTGAAAGCTCGTGTGAAATTACCCCCTCGAGTTCGGTCCGATCAAGTTTAGCCAATAAACCGGTCGTGGCACAGATAACCGCGTGCTCGGGATCCCTGCCGGTCGCAAACGCATTCATGGCCGTATCTTCAATCACGGACAACCGGGGTTTAGGCAAGTGGGCCGCCATGGCCAGGTTTTCGGTGACTGTGTAAAACTGGAAATCCCGCTTCCGGTCAGCCTCGCGGGCACCGGAAAGTCCCAAAATTATCTTATCCGAATAGTAATACGAACCATAAGACATGATTCCGGAGAAAATTAAGGCCCAGCCAACAAAAGACAGTCCATAGCCCAAGGCCTCGCCAAACACCCAAGCCACCCCCACCACAAACAGCGTGAAAACAATAATCACTGCCGCACTTTTCCGTTTATTGCTGTCCACCTGCTCGTAAATATTCAGCATGGCTTATAATTCAACTTTTGGCGTTTTCACCTCTCCGGCAGAAACCTCGACGTGTGCCCCGGTAGCGGCAGTTTTGAGCCCGGGTTTAGCCGCAAACTTAAACATTTGTGCCACCATATTGGTCGGTACGGTCACAATCATGACGTTATAGTCAGCGGTTAAATCAATCAGCGTCCGCCTCGAGTACATAACTTTATCGGCCGTGTCCCGGACTTCGTCCATCAGTTGCTTGGTCGGACCGGCCGCTTGCAGTTCCGGCGTGCTCTCAAACACCGCCTGAATCCCGCCCATGGCCGATTGCAGTTTATCGGCGGCATTGACCAGGTTTTGGGCGCCGCCGGCCTTCAGAGCCGAAAGAATCGATTTCCGGGCATCAGTAATCTTGTCCAGGGCCTTTTGCTCGTGTT
>PCSQ01000145.1:0-268 GCA_002772455.1 Candidatus Beckwithbacteria bacterium CG23_combo_of_CG06-09_8_20_14_all_47_9
TCGCCGCGGGGGCGGGCGCGGCGAGCGCCATTCCCGACTCGCCGGAAAATCCTATCGCCGCGGGGGCGGGCGCGGCGAGCGCCATTCCCGACTCGCCGGAAAATCCTAAACTGTGGGCGCTCATGGGCTCGAACCATGGGCCTCGGTCTTATCAGGACCGCGCTCTAGCCAGCTGAGCTAAGCGCCCAAAACCAAGGCTATTCTACTAGATTATCCCTAAATTCTCTACCGCTACCGGATTTTAAATACTTTTCATTGTTATTTTGCG
>PCSQ01000145.1:306-676 GCA_002772455.1 Candidatus Beckwithbacteria bacterium CG23_combo_of_CG06-09_8_20_14_all_47_9
AATCTTCTATCAATATCTGAAGTTAAACCAGTATAAATTTTCTCTGTGGAAAAACTTTTTATAACGTAAACAAAATATCCAGAATTCATTTTATCAGGACTGCGCCCTGCCTGCCGGCAGGCAGGTCTAACCAGCTGAGCTAAGCGCCCGCGACGAAGTTATTTTAACACAGGCTGGGCACTTCTGTGCGCTTGAGAAGGAAAACCTTATAGAACAACTACAACCAATGTTATTTTAATTATTCTCTCTCTGTCAAAATTTCCAGCACCAAAAAACCGCAGGAACGGTTCCTACGGTTTTTTTATTTGATCAACTCAAGCAGTGGCAGAAAGTTTGTAAGGCACTTAAATTCTCCTTAGAAAGGAGGTGA
>PCSQ01000145.1:718-1864 GCA_002772455.1 Candidatus Beckwithbacteria bacterium CG23_combo_of_CG06-09_8_20_14_all_47_9
TTAGGACCCAAAAAGGGTACTTCGGGCGCTGCCGACTCTCCTCATGTGACGGGCGGTGTGTGCAAGAAATGAGAACGTATTCACCGCGGTCTGATGATCCGCGATTACTACCAAGTCCAACTTCATGCGGGCGAGTTTCAGCCCGCAATCTGAACTGAGGGAGGGTTTTTGGGATTGGCTCCACCTTGCGGTTTCGCAACCCATTGCTCCTCACCATTGTAGGATGTGTGTTGCCCTGGGCGTAAGCGCCGTGCTGACTTGACGTCATCCCCTCCTTCCTCCCGACTTGTGGCCAGGCAGTCTTTCGTGACTATTTAACACGAAAAAGGGGTTGCGCTCGTTACGACACTGAAGTCGACGCCTCACGGTACGAGCTTACGACAGCCATGCAGCAGCTGTCTATTTGTCCTTGCGGAAAACCTTAATTTCTTAAAGTCGTCAAATAGATGTCAAGCCCAGGTAAGGTTCAACGCTTCGTATCGAATTAAACCACATGCTCCCCTGGTTGTGCATTTCCCCGCCAATTCCTTTGAGTTTTAGCCTTGCGGCCGTACTCCCCAGGCGGTCCACTTAACGCGTTAGCTTACGTCGCCTCCCTGAACGGGAAGTAACTAGTGGACATTGTTTACGGCTAGGACTACCGGGGTCTCTAATCCCGTTCGCTCCCCTAGCTTTCGTTCATCAGCGTCAGTAAATTCCTGGAAGTCTGCCTTCGCCCTTGGTGTTCTTCTCGATATCAACGGATTTCACCCCTACACCGAGAATTCCAACTTCCCCGAAATAACTCTAGTCTGATAGTATGACTGGCAGTTCCCTGGTTGAGCCAGGGGATTTCACCAATCACTTACCAAACCGCCTACGAGACTCTTTACGCCCAGTAAATCCGGATAACGCTTGTGCCCCACGTATCACCGAGGCTTCTGGCACGTGGTTAGCAGGCACTTTCTAGAGAGGTACCGTCAGATCTTCTTCCCTCTCCACAGCGGTTTACGACCCGAAGGCCTTCATCCCGCACGCGGCGTCGCTGCGTCAGGCTTTCGCCCATTGCGCAAAATTCCTAGTTGCTGCCTTCCGTAGAAGTAGGCCCCTTGTATCAGTGACCTTGTGGGGGACCGTGCTCTCACACCCCCTACCCGTCATCGCCTT
>PCSQ01000145.1:1896-2284 GCA_002772455.1 Candidatus Beckwithbacteria bacterium CG23_combo_of_CG06-09_8_20_14_all_47_9
GACGCAGGCTCCTCTTTCGGTGGGCAGTTATGCCCTTTCTTCTTGCGAACTTATGCGGAATTACCCCGGCTTTCGCCGAGCTATTCCCCGCCAAAAGGTAGATTCCTACGTATTACTCACCCGTCTGCCATTGTCCTTGCAGACCATTCGACTTGCATGCCTTAGGCACGCCGCCAGCGTTCATCCTGAGCCAGGATCAAACTCTCAAATAAAAAAACTCTTTCTACCACTGCTTGAATTGACTCAAAAAATAAAAGCTGCAAATGTCAAAGAGCAAAAATCGAAAAAAATTCCCCGACCAGCGGGGATTATCTCCACACCATCGGTTGGAACTCATTTCATAAGGGCATTATAACAAGAATCTTTTCCGGGTCAATTGGCAAAAAAA
>PCSQ01000093.1:0-1713 GCA_002772455.1 Candidatus Beckwithbacteria bacterium CG23_combo_of_CG06-09_8_20_14_all_47_9
ACTCCTCGTCGTTTTTATAAATCACCGGTGTCGCCGGCCGGGTGGTGCGCAGATAATCCAGACCTGAATGATCGGCCATAAGTTTGACCAGTTTATTGGTAGCGATGGCGTCGGCCGGGTACAGGACCGTACTGCCGGGTAAGGCGCGCATCATGGCCAGATCTTCCAAGCCCATTTGACTGGAACCGTCTTCGCCGATCGAGACACCGGCGTGTGAGCCGCAGATTTTGAGGTTGGGTTGGGAATAGGCGGCCATTCTGATTTGGTCAAACGCCCGGGTTAAAAACGCGGCGAAAGTCGAGACAAAGGGGATTTTATTGCATTTGGATAATCCCAAGCCGACGCCGATCATGTTTTGTTCGGCAATAAACATTTCAAAAAACCGTTCGGGAAAGGCTTTGGCAAACAGTTCGGCATAAGTGGAGTTTTTGACTTCGGCATCTAAAACCACTATTTGTTTATTGGCCGCGCCCAGTTCGGCTAAAGCCTGGCCGTAGGCTAGCCGGGTGGGAACTAATTCGCCGATTTTATAGTCCATGTTTTACCTAAATTAATTTTGCCTAACTTTTTGATGGCCCGGTGGTAATCGGCTTCGTTTAAGGCTTTGCCGTGCCAACCGTCTTTGTCTTCCAAAAATGACACCCCTTTGCCTTTGATAGTTTTAGCAATAATCATTAACGGCTTGGACGCAGTCGTGCCGGCCAGGGACAATGCCGGGGCAATTTGGTTAAAGTCGTGGCCGTCGATTATTTTAGTGGCCCAGCCAAAAGCTTGGGCTTTGGCTTCGTAGGCGGCTAGATCCCAGCCATGCATGGTCGGGTTAGCCTGGCCTAAACGATTGACGTCCAAAATAGCGATTAAATTGTTTAATTTATAATGGGCGGCCAGGCTCATCGCTTCCCAGTTACTGCCTTCGGCCAGTTCCGAATCGCCCAAAAGCACGTAGGTTAAGTAGCTGGTTTTGTCCAGATACTTGGCGTTTAGGGCCATACCCAGGCCGACGGATAATCCCTGGCCCAAAGAGCCGGAAGCGACTTCGGCGAATTTAAATTTGGGCGTGGGGTGGCCTTCGATTGAGCTCCCGAATTTTCTTAAAGTGTAAAGTTCTTCCGGTTTTAACAGCCCGGCGGCGGCATACAGAGAATAAAATAACGGTGAGGCGTGGCCTTTGGAAAAAATCAACCGGTCAAATCCCAAGCGGAATTGGTTAAACATTAAACCGACCATCAGGTCGGTGGCCGAGAGCGATGAGGTCGGGTGGCCCGAGCCGGCCTTGGTGGTGCAGGTCAGGATATAGTAACGGACCAAACGGGCGATTTCGGCAAGCATAAAAACAGACATAGTCAAATAATATCATAAGTAGGTTATAATTGGCGCCTGATGAAAATGCTTAAAGACATGTGGATCGGATTATTGCCGCCTGATCGGGAAAAACAGGTTTTACAGGCTTTTTTTATTATTACTAAAACATTTGCCTTGGGAACAGGGCTAAAAACAGTCGATGAAATAGTCGAATACCGCCAGAAAGTGGAACCGATAACCGGATTAACCAGGCAAATTCTGTTAGGCCGGGCAATTACTGATTTGTCTTTGCCCGATGGCCGCATTAATGGTTGGAGTAAATCTAAATTTACAAACACAAATTCAATTTAATGGCGGTAGTAATTTTGGAGTAACGGCGAGACAGATCTAATTCTTAAACGAAACGAAAAT
>PCSQ01000093.1:1747-3171 GCA_002772455.1 Candidatus Beckwithbacteria bacterium CG23_combo_of_CG06-09_8_20_14_all_47_9
AAAGCCGTTGTCGACTTGGAGAAAAAGATAATGGTGGTCGATGCGGAAATGCACGCTGACGAAGAGCAATTATTGCTGCAGCAAGGCTCAAACCAGTCAAGTTTATGGGGGATTAATCTTTATCCGGATAAATTTGGCACGAGCGAGTTTGTCGAGTTTGACTCGATGATTAATTTACGTCCGGGGCAAAATAACTTGACTCGGGGAGTGGCCGACGAGAAAATCAGGAACCAAATTTTGGCGGTGGTTGACCAATGGATCAAGCCGTAACCACTTGGAACCAGCGGACGACGATGGAGCAAATGGCCAATATCGGCGCGGAAATCGGCCGGACGATCAAATGGAAACCTAAAGAAAAAGATTATGCCCAGCTGGCTTTTTTCCGGGCGTTGGAGTTATTGCAGCAAACCAAAAACGATCCCAAAAACCGGTCAAAATTGAGTGAATTGTGCCGTTTGTACGAATTACTGGTTGATTGGTGGTTGGGCAACCCGGTTTACCAAAGCGATGATCAATCCTGGGAAAAGTATTTTTATGCTTTTAACTATACTTGCCGTATCAACTTAGATTGATATATCAATCCTTTTGAGCGGGATAGGGAAGTCGAATCCCTTTCTTCACCTTGGGAAGGTGACGTTAAGCCGTTTAACTAATCCCGCATGGTACCAACAATTCTACCCCGAATAAACGGGGGAGTAAAATTTATCTTGAAAGTCTCTTACCGCGGTAACTTGAGCAAGGTTCCGGCTTCGATCACGTTGGGATTGGGAATTAATTCTTGATTGGCTTCCCAAATTTTGGTCCATTGATAACCATCACCGTAGGCCTTAAGCGCAATTTTCCAGAGAAAATCGCCTTTTTGGACTAAATACTCATCGGTTCCGATCGACGCTGCTTCCGGTTCGGCCGGTGTTTTGACACCCACTCGGGGGATAGTCAGCTCTTGGTCGACGCTGATGATGTTGGCGTTAGCCAGATTGTTTTCTTTAGCAATATCCACCCAGTTGTAACCGGATTCGTAATACTTTTGGCTAATGTGCCATAAATCCTCGCCAGCGGCCACGGCGTGTTTAGCCGGAAGATTCTCGGGGACCATTTCCCCGTTTTCCTCGACCAAAGTGACGGCGGTTTCTGTTTGGGCCGTTTCGGTTGCGGGCTGATTTACCCCGGAAAAGTAGTTATAGACCAAGACCGAGACGACGACAACGACCAAGCCACCCAGAAAAGTGCTGATAGCCGCTTCGTTTAAACGCAGTTTTTTTAACAGGTTTTTTAACCAGAGATTTAAGTTCATTTTACCTCCTTTCCGGGCAGAAGCTGTGGGCAGAGGGCGGATCCGGCCGGACTTGAACCGGTGATCTTCGCCTTGACAGGGCGACGTGTTAACCAGCTACACTACGGATCCAACCAGCTTATGCTATACT
>PCSQ01000094.1:0-1214 GCA_002772455.1 Candidatus Beckwithbacteria bacterium CG23_combo_of_CG06-09_8_20_14_all_47_9
TAAACGGGCAAATAATCAATTTTCCCCGGACGACAATCCTTACGGTTTTCCGCCCGCCAGCGACATTATCCAAAACTACACCGTTGGTTTTTGGCAGGGAAAAGCCGTTACCTTAAAAGATTATTTAGATAACTGGGCGCCCTTACCTAACGACCCCAATGTTACCGACTATGCCGCCGCTTATACCCTTTGGAAAATTAAAGACGGCGGCAAGTGGACGGCACTTTGGCCGTACGTGCCGATGTTTTCCCGCGAAGACACAAAGGGAACAATTACAATTATTGACAGCAACCCGCCACCTGATCCTTGGAGTCCGTCAGGTCAATGGGAAGAGAAAAACACCAGCGATAAAGAAACCTTGGAAGTCAGCCACCCCCATCTGGCCCGGGCTTACGAAGTCAGCACCACTCTCTCCTATCTTTTAACCCCCCAGGCACAGCATGAAGCGGAACGGCCCCAGCTAAAAGACGAGTGGCTGCCGAAAATGTGGGAGTTGTCCAGCTATTGGCTGGACCCGTCGTATATCAAACCCGATATTCAATCGGACAATCAACCGCCGCTATATGAGGCCGGGTTATTACTGGGCCCTTTGTGCGATTTAGACCCGAATTTCGGCACTGCAATTTACTCATCCGGAGATAATGCCCTCAACGACCAATTCGGCACCAATGTCCGCCGAATAGATAAAAACGTTCCCTTTGAATTTTTAAACCTTACCCAGTCGCCGCCGATAAACCCGGTTGCCTGCGTTGATGGTCAGGGTAATACCAGCTATTTAAATTACGAGTGTGAGCAATGCCTCAACGGCCAAAAAAATGAGTCTAAATGTTACATTACTAAAGATGTCCGCTCCAACCCCGACTATCTTATTTCCTATACCCCGTTTTTAAACCAGATTTTAACCAGCACGACTTTAAGCGGCCGGGGCATCTTTGATATTTTTAGCGTCTATGACCCGGAAAAAGAAAAGTCCTTGGATCAACAATACGGCTGGCCGGGATTGGGCAGTGAAGGCGAAGATTCGCCCAAATACACCTATTCTAACGGCCGGGCCGAGGCCGGAGTTTACAAGGCCGGCAGCACCCAAAGCTACTACTACCGGTTTTTAGGCACTGTCCAATGCGCCAAAGAACGGACAATGCAGGTTCTCCAACCGTTTATCACCGGCGAACAATACAAACCGTTTGCTTCCGCCTGCTTCCCGGAACTGGCCG
>PCSQ01000094.1:1230-1421 GCA_002772455.1 Candidatus Beckwithbacteria bacterium CG23_combo_of_CG06-09_8_20_14_all_47_9
CGGCGAACTGGTCTGGCCCTGTCCAAACGCCTATATTTTTTATACCAGCTCCAGCGGAGAAGATTTAGCTGTTTGCTATGAAGACCCCGACCGATCTTACCATAAAGGCTTAGACCTTCAATGTCCTACCGGTCAAATTTTTCCCTCAGCGCCGGGAACAGTAGTCGATGTTAATCAAAATCCCGACGCCC
>PCSQ01000037.1:0-1363 GCA_002772455.1 Candidatus Beckwithbacteria bacterium CG23_combo_of_CG06-09_8_20_14_all_47_9
TCCCCTGACTTTCTCAAATTAGTGTCCTGAATGCAGTTTTTTCAGGACGGATTTGACGGCAGGCGGAATTACTTCTTTAGCGGCATAGGTCAGGCCGTTAATAAACACCACTCCGGAGCGGATCGGACGCAGGATTTTAACAAACTGTTTAAGGCTTATGCCTGTTTTTGCCTCGATGCTGCGGCCAACGGCTAAGGCCGCCAGGACTATGGTCAGATGGGCCTCAATCGCCTCCCGTTTCCGGTGGAATACCGGCCGGGCTTTTAAATCAGACTTGGCCATCCGGAAGCTTTTTTCTACCTGAAATAACTGATGGTAGTAATCAATGATCTTTTGGTCAGGCAAGTCAAGGTTGGTCACATAACCTTTAATTCCGGCTAAAGCCCGGGCTTTCCCGATCAGCTTCCGATTGAGAACTTTTTCCCTGACTTTTACGGTGACAAACTTTGCCCGGCCGGCCGGCGCTTGGCCGTTAATTATCCGGCGGGCTTTGACAATCTGGCGCTCGATGTTTTTAAGGTCTAAGGCTGCCCGTTTGACCCGGTACTGGTAGATGATCCGGTAATCCGCCCGTTGCTCCGTGACAATCTGCCTGTCGGTAAGACTGCCGGTTTTTTGGTACTCGGCGATGGCATAGGGAATTTTGTTAAGCCGGGAGGCAACCACGTAAGTGTGGCCGGCTTGGGCCAGAGACTGTAGGTTGGTAAAACTCATCATGGCGGCGTCAGCCACCACGGTTATCCCGGGGAGACGGTGTTCCCGTCGAAAAGCTTCCAGCACCGGCAGAATGGTTTTGGTTTCGGCCGTATTGCCGGAGAAACTTTGCAAGCTTAAAGGAAAACCTGTTTGGTCTACCAGTAAGCCGACGACAATCTGCGGCTCCAGCCGGCGCTCCTTGGATAGCCCCGGCCGGCGGTAACCATCCTCTTTTTGCACTTCAAAGTAAAGCGTGGTCACGTCGTAAAGGAGTAAGTTAAGGTGGTGTTTTTGGGCGGCGCTGTCAAAACAGCTGGCACTGACAGTCCGGCGGTAATTCCGGCCGATGACTCTTTTGAGACAGCGGTAGAGCTGGTTTTTATCCACCGGCTTTACCCCTAAGTCCGCCAGTACCCGTAAGCTGTCTAGTTTGGAGGTGGGTTCAACCAGACGGGCCAGGCATAAAGAAGCGAAAACCTCATCGGCCAGCCGGTCAAACCCCAGACCGCGGTATTGCTGCTCCATTTCCCGCCATAAAAGATCGGAAGAGGATTGTTGCAGCTTAACGGTTAGGGCCGGCTGAATTTCGGGGAATAACGAGATTTGATCTCCCAATAACCGTTTCTTTGCCAACCTGATAAGAGTGTTTAACTCCTCCTGGTTGTGG
>PCSQ01000037.1:1396-2472 GCA_002772455.1 Candidatus Beckwithbacteria bacterium CG23_combo_of_CG06-09_8_20_14_all_47_9
CGGCCGGAAACTTTATGGGCAATCTGGACGGCAGTGGCGCCGCTTTTAGTGGGAACCTTACGGATAAAAGCCATGTTCTTTTATTGTAGGCCATCGTTCATCCGGCTACATCTTGATTAGTGTCCTGAAAAACTGCTGTCTAATCTGTAAAAATACTGGGAAAATGGCTAAGTGAGAAACTCGGGACCGGCGGCATTTCAACCATTAAAGTTAGTATAACACTTTGCCGAACAGGGCGACCGTACCGGAACCCAAGCCCAAAAAGCGCAAAAAACGGCCCAAAAAGGTCGGGATTAAAAACCGCCAAAAAGGCATTTTTAAATAACCGGCAATGATGGCAATAAAGTCATAAGGAAATGGGATTAAGGCCCAGAAAAATAAGGCCCAGGGACCGTATTTTTTTATCTGGCCTTCGAGACGTTCCACCCGGCGGCCGCGCGGAAAAATGACATCGCCGTTTTTACCGGCCAGCCAGGAAACCGAGTCATTAATCGCCATGCCTAAAGCCGTCACCAAAGCCACACCGCCGACCGACAAAAACCGGGAAGCGGCCGGTACCAAAAAAGTCCCCTGGCCAAAAAGATTAAAAACAAAAATTCCCGGATAACCGAAACGTAAGAACGGCTCCAGAGCAAAAGCGATCACAAACGCCAGCAGGTAGAAAATTACGGCTAAAACGAGGGTGAAAACTTTGAAGGGTTTGGACTGGAACCAGTGCCATCGTGTCACAGTGTCACCAGCGAAAATGAGAAAAAGCCTTGTTGGCGTCGGCGACTTTTTGCATCTGGTTCTTTTTGTCCATCGCCCCGCCCTGTTTCTTGGCGGCATCTAAAATTTCGGCGGCTAATTTATCATAAAAATGGTGATACTGGGAGTTGGACCGGCCCCGGGCGGCGGCTACCAGCCAACGGATAGCCAAAGCTTCACGCCTTTCGCCGCGGACCGGCGCCGGCACCTGGTAGGCGGCACCGCCTACCCGGCGGGAACGGACTTCCATCACCGGTTTGATGTTATCGAGCGCCAGGCGCAGAGTGGCTAAAGCCTCTTCTTTAGTTTTGGCTTTAATCTCTTCCAGG
>PCSQ01000037.1:2490-2827 GCA_002772455.1 Candidatus Beckwithbacteria bacterium CG23_combo_of_CG06-09_8_20_14_all_47_9
TGGCTGGTGGATTTTTTGCCGTCGTACATGGTCACGGTAATTAACTTGGCCACCAAACGGCTTTGGTAAATCGGATCTGGGGCAATTACGCGTTTTTTGGCTTGTTTTGATCGGGACATAGATTATGCGGCCGCCCCGGCAGTAGCCGCAGCCGTCGAGGTCGTGGCTCCTGATGATTTAGTCCCGTATTTGGAACGGGAAGTCTTACGGTTAGCCACACCGGCGGCATCGTATTTACCCCGGATAATGTGGTATTTAACACCCGGCAAATCTTTGACCCGGCCGGCGCGGACCAGCACGATCGAGTGTTCGGCCAGATCGTGGCCGATTCCGGGAA
>PCSQ01000037.1:2840-3021 GCA_002772455.1 Candidatus Beckwithbacteria bacterium CG23_combo_of_CG06-09_8_20_14_all_47_9
TTCCTGTTTATTGGATAAGCGAACCCGGGCCACTTTACGCAGGGCCGAGTTTGGTTTTTTCGGGGTCATGGTTTTAACTACGGTACAGACTCCCCGTTTTTGCGGATTAACTGTATTTAACATCCGCCGCTCCTTTAGATTAAAAGTTTTCCGCAAAGCCGTGGCTTTGATTTTACCCGGT
>PCSQ01000069.1:0-147 GCA_002772455.1 Candidatus Beckwithbacteria bacterium CG23_combo_of_CG06-09_8_20_14_all_47_9
AACTCTATCGACTTTTCTTGGCGGCCTGCTGGTCATCGCCGCCGCCGCCTTAGTTACCCTCAAAGGCGATAACTCCTAAATTCATTGTTACACTTTATACCGCACGTGCGTCAAAAAGTGTAACATAATTAACCACGCTTTGGGGCT
>PCSQ01000069.1:244-5968 GCA_002772455.1 Candidatus Beckwithbacteria bacterium CG23_combo_of_CG06-09_8_20_14_all_47_9
GGTTTTTAAATTTTTTAACGGCGTGTGCTCTAAATCATCGGCTTCAAAGGCGTAACCGGCGATTTTGCCGAATTTAAGCGCCTTGGCCATTGACCGTTCATCCACCATTTTGGCATTGCCGATGGTATTCACTACCATCGCCCCCGGCCGCATCAAACCAATTTCTGCCCTGCCAATCAACCGATAGTTTCCGACGCAATCGGTAACATGCAAAGAAATCACATCAGCCTGTTTTAATAATTGAGTTAAAGTCACTATTTTGACTCCGGCTTGTTTTTTTGGCGTTCGATTACAGGCTATAACTTTCATGCCAATCCCTAAAGCCAACTCTGCCGTCCGGCTGCCGATTTTTCCTAAACCGATAATCCCCAGGGTTTTTCCGGCTAATTCTGTTCCCAGCATCATTTCGGTTTGAAAAGTCTTTTTAGCCAAACTCAGCATTAAGGCCAAAGTATGTTCCGCCACCGACTCGGTCGCATATCCTGGAACAAAACTGACCGGAATCTGTCTTTGATTAAAATATTTATTATCAATCCAACCGGTATAAGAAGTTGGCACGGCCACACCCTTTAACTTTGGCAGTTTCAAAACTAATTCAGTTAATTTTAATTTTGCCTTATCAAATCCTCCCAACGTGTCCGGATCAGCAGCCAATATTTGGCAGTCGCGGCAGAATTTTTCCAGCTGGACTAAGCTCATTTCCCGACGCCGGGGAATAAATTTTACCTGCCCCAAAGACCTTAGCCGTTTGATTTGACTTGGGGTAAATTCATTGGTTGGGACTAATACGCTGATCTTCATTGCCCGCTACTTTACACTATGGGATAGTAGTTGTATAATTGGTGTTCAAGATGGTGAACAAACTCGATCTCAAGCAAAAGCTGAATCTGTTGGGTCTGACTGACAATCAGGCGGAAATTTATTTACTGCTGCTAAAACAGGGGTTAACTTCCCTGTTGGAGCTGTCCCGCCAATCCACGATTAACCGGACCACCATTTACCGGGTGGTCGAAGATTTAAAAACCCTGAACCTGGCCGAAGAAATCATTGACAGCCGGGGAATTAAAGTTAAAGCCGTCGCCCCGGAAAATTTAAACTTACTGTTAACGCAAAAAGAAACTGAATTGACTTATCTAAAATCTAATCTCTCTAATCTAATATCTAGTTTAAGCGCCATCAAAGACCAACCCGTCCCCTCCACCCAAATGGTTTATTTCCGCGGCGTCAGTGGTTTAAAACAACTTTTGTGGAATATCTTAAAAGCCAAGGGTGAATCGGTCGGTTACGGCTACGCCGATTGGAACCAAAGCGTCGGCCGCGACTTTGCCGAAAAACTGCGCGCCGAGCGGGTCAAACGGCAGATTTCCGACCGGGAAATCCAAAACACCGATCAACTGGGGCCGATGAGCGATTGGACTAATATTAAAAATTACGGCCAAATCTATCAATGCCGGTTTTTAGATAAAAAAATCGTCGACATCAAACACGACACCTATATCTATAATGACGTCTTTGCTTTTTTCCACTTCTATCAGGAAGAAATGTTCGGCTTGGAAATCCACAACCCTGAAATCGCCAAAACCCAAAAACAGATTTTCGAAGTGTTGTGGAAATTGGCTAAGCCGGAAAAACAAAACTAATCTCCAACCTTTTACCCAAGGCCACAGCAATTTTCCTGATCAGCCGCACGGTTGAATCTACGTTCATATTCTCAACCCTGGATATTACTGCTTGGGTGGTTTTTGCCTTTTTAGCCAAATACCGCTGTGACCATCCCTTTCTAAATCTTGTCTTAATTATGGCTATCGCTACTTGATATCTCTCCGGATGCTCAAGAATCAGTTTCTCAAATCGTGGATCTTTAAAACGTTCTTTAAGATATTGGCTATAGATCATAAAGTCATGATATCTAAAAAGATATCATGTGTCAATACACTCGTGTTGTTCTGTAGCTAATTGCGGCTCGATTAATCTTGTGATAACTTTAAACTAATGAAAAGCCAAAAAGTTACCCTTGTTACCGGTTCATCCAAAGGAATTGGCAAAGCAATTGCGATTCGCCTGGCAAAAGACGGTTATTTTGTTTATGTCACCTATTATACTGATGAGGCAGGAGGGCAAAAAACGGTGGAGGAAATCGAAAAAGCCGGCGGCAAATCATCTCTTCAAAAACTCGATGTTTCGGATGAGAAAAGTGTCTCTCAACTTATGGCTTTAGTCGAAAAAGAATTCGGCCACTTAAATGTGTTAGTTAACGATGCCGCCAGGAGTATTGATAAAACCATGGAAGATTCTAGTTTTGATGAATGGAAACTGGCATTCGACAACAAACTCCATGGCGCCTGGCTATCAATAAAATACGCTTTACCACTTCTAAAAAAAGGTGAAAACGCCAACGTAATCATGATCTCGAGTACTGCCGATGAACACCCCAGCCAGGAAGTCTTATCGTATGCCATTGCAACGGCGGCTGTTAATTCCCTAACCAAAGCGCTAGCGATTCATTTGCCAGCTTACGGAATCCGGGTTAATGCGGTTATGCCCGGACCAACCAGAACTGCCAATTGGGGAGAACTAGAGAAAGATGACCAACTTTGGAAAAATTTTGCCGAAACCAATCCAATGAAACGAGTGACCACCACCGAAGATATCACTGACGCGGTAATGTTATTGATTAACGATCCCCATAAGTTCCTTAACGGCAATTTTCTCTTTGTGAGTGGCGGTAGTCATCTGAAATAATTAAGTAATAAATTTTGTAATTTTGTTCATCAATTCTTCGGTAATAATAATTGAATTATTTTTCTTATTGGCTTCCGCTGTTAGTTGACCTTTTTCGCCGGGAATAAAAATCTGTCCTATTTCTCCACTGTTTTTATAAACTTTAATTAATTTTTCGACCTGTTCATTAATAAAATTAACCCCGCCTAATTTTTCTGGATCGATAGCAATCATTAACGATCCGTAATCACATTGACTATCGCTTTGGTTATAAACTGATCCCACTAAAGTTCCGGCAATCACCTGAATCATAAAAGCTAGACCCAAGCCCTTAAATGATCCATCAAATGCGGTAACGGTTCCATTCATGGCTTCCTGTGGATCTTGGGTCATTATCCCACTCGAATCAAAAGCATAACCAGGTTCTAATTTTTGCTTATTAATCGAAGCCGTTACCAAATCTCCGAAAGTATATTTGGCCGTACTCATGTCCAAAGTAATCGCTGAATTTTTATAAGGAATGGCTATCGATAATGGATTACTGCCAAATACTCCTTGTTTACTTCCCTTTGGAGCAATTCCACCGATAGGATCAGCTGAAGAAAACATTATTCCCACCAACCCTTTCTTGGCTATTTGAGACGTATAATAACCAAGAGCGCCCGATGAACTACTATTGTTGTACACGCCGATTACTCCTACTCCCTCATTTTTAGCCATTTTTATCAATGGTTCCAGGGCCAAACTGCAAACATACATACTATTATTTCTCTGGGCATCAAATCTACCGATCACTCCTGAAGTTTTTTCAAAAATCGGCCGTTTGGCTAATGGATCTTTTTCAATATGCCAGCTAAACAATTTAGACATTCCTTGTGTGGAATTTTTCAAAACCGCATAAAAAATCACTGCCTCAATTTTTTCAATTTCTTCTGGACTGTAGCCATGTTTTTTAAGAGTTTCTTTTATTAATAACGTGGCTTTTTCAATTGAAATTTTCATTTGTTTATTTTACCTAAAAATTGTTTTGGAGAAAAGATCTGCGTTTGATGAAATTTTTTGAGTATTAATAAATCTTTGTCACCGGTAATTAAATAATCGGCTGAAGCGGCCAAGCATAATTCTAAAAACTGATTGTCTTTCGGATCGCGGCAAACAGTCACTTTTTGTTGAGGAATAATCCTGACAGAATGAGTGACAAGAATTTTTTTGATATTTTTAATCTTTGTCCGAGGTACTTCAAACCGAATCAATAAGCTAATCAACTCGGCGGCAGTGCCGGGTGAGACATAAAGCCTAAATTTTCCTTTCAGCCACAAGTTAATTATCCGTTTCGGTATACCACTCCAGTAAAAACCAGAGATTAAAACATTGGTATCAATTACGACCCGCGGCCCGATCGATGAGTTCATAAAGCTTTTCTTCTGTCAACTTTTTAGGATTGATTTTTTGTTTTTTTAACCAGCGAAGGAAATAAGGCCGCGTTTCTCTCATTGCCTGGCTAAACTCTCTTTGCCAGTTCTTTTCCTTAATCTCGATTTCTTCATAAGGAATGATCGCCGCCTGCGGTTGGCTTTTCCGCAGTAAAATTACCGTTTTTTTCTCGGCCACGACTTGGTCTAAAATATCGCTGAAGTTATTTCTGGCAAAAGTGGCGCTGACTAATTGATTCATATGTACACTTAAATTAACACTTAAACGTACACTTGTCAATAACGAGTTCTAAAGTGTTGGATTTTACTTAACCTCTCCGCCTGAATTTCCCTGCATCGATTCATGGATTTTTCGAACCCTAGAGACAAACTCCAAAATGTTTTCTTGAGCCTCGTCGATGGCCAACCCACCTAATTGCAAATTACCTGTAACTCTATCGCCACTCGTAAATACAAATGATTCTAATTGTTTATATAAATTATTTGTATCAGTAACTGGTGAAAAATTCTTTTTTAATATCCTAGCGGCAAAAAAATATTTGAGCGCATGCCTGCCAAATTTTTGTTTGTTTTCCGCTCGATTATCAACTTCTGCCAAAGCATCATTCGGATTTGGTTTAGACAAGCTCCGGACAATCACATCTAAGGCATCTCTTATAGAGCGACCGGCAGAGTCTTTAATTTTGTATTGACTCTCTTCGTTTAACTCGGCAAATTCCAAGGCCGCGGCCGCGCAAAAAGCCATAGCCAAGAGTTCTTTTCCCGGTGTCTCTGAATCAGGGGCAAAAAATCCCCCATATGCTCTTATGGTATCAACCGGAACCGCTCCCCGCTCAACCAGTTTGATCGCAGTTTGAGCGTCACTTTCAATTTTATCCATCATACCTTATTTTACCACTAGAAAAGTTCCCAACCCGGTGACCGGTGTGGAAATTTTAGAGTCAGCAAGGGTAGATTTTAATTCCGTATAACTCTTACCGTTCCACATCATCAACTTGGCTCCGGTTAAATCGTCTTTGGATTGAATCGTTAAAGTTGCCGCTTTTAATACCGGGCTGGCCGCCGCCAAAAAGGCATACGGACCGGCGAGCACTTCGCCGTCAACTTCGGCCGGTAATCCCATTGTCCCGGCGACGATTACATAAGTTTTATCCGGCAAACCTTTAGTGCCGACGTCTAAGGTCGCCTTGCTGTCACGGCTGACAAACTTGCCCTGACGGTCAAACATTTGCTGCAGGTTAAAATCGCTCTTTAAGGCATACGGGGCACTGCCGCCGTCAAACCGCAAAGTTAACCCCCCCCCGGTGACCCCCTCGTCATAACGGCATTTACCCTTACTGCAGGACCCGAATAATAAATCTTTACTTACCGGCGCCGGTTCCTGGGTGAAGTCAATTGTCCCGAAAACTCCTTGGATTAGACTGGCCGCCTGGTATTCCATTTCATATTCAACCGCGGCGGCATCTTTTACCCGGTCGATCATCAGTTTCACTTCTTTGCCGTCTTCCTTCGGGGTTAGCGTCACAAACGGCCGGTCGGACAAGACAATTTTATTAATTTCCTCCATTTT
>PCSQ01000069.1:6054-7324 GCA_002772455.1 Candidatus Beckwithbacteria bacterium CG23_combo_of_CG06-09_8_20_14_all_47_9
TAATAAACTTAAGATATTTTTTCATGGAAACACTCCGTCAATTTACTAATTTTAATTCTCTCCTGTTTCATGCTGTCCCGGTCGCGCACCGTCACCGCTTGATCTTTCAGGCTGTCAAAATCCACCGTGATGCACCAAGGGGTGCCGGCTTCATCCTGCCGGCGGTAGCGCTTGCCGATATTGCCGTTATCATCCCACCGCACCGCCATTGATTTCGATAAATCCGCGAATACCTGGCGGGCTATTTTGGTTAATTCCGGCTTGTTTGAAAGCAGCGGAAATACGGCCGCTTTATATGGTGCCAATTTGGGCGCCAGGCTCAAAACCACCCGGTCTTTATCCTCATGATAGGCGTCGATTAATAGAACCAGTAGTGTCCGGGAAAGCCCAAACGTCGGCTCGATCACATGGGGAATAAATTTCTCGTGCGTGTCCGGATCGGTATAGCGCAAATCGGTGCCGGACTTCTCCATGTGATTTTTAAGGTCAAAATCCGTCCGGTAAGCACAGCCAAACCATTCCTTAAACCCAAAAGGAAATTCATATTCTAAATCCTCGGTTCGCTTCGAATAGTGGGACAGTTCTTCTTTGGCGTGCTTGCGCCAGCGCAGCTTCTTTTTATCGATCCCTAAAAAGGCAGCAAACGCTTCCATTTCTTTCTGCCAGTACTCAAACCACTTTTCCCACTCGGATTCTTTAACGTAAAATTCAAACTCGGCTAAATCAAATTCTAAAGTCCGGAACACCTGCTGGCCTTGGGTAATCTCGTTTCGAAAACACTTGCCGGACTGGGCCAGGCCAAACGGCAGCCGCGGGGAGAAGGTATCCAGCACCTGTTTAAAATCCACAAACATTCCTTGGGCAGTTTCGCCGCGCAGATACACCCGGGATTTTTCGGCAACTTCAATCCCGACTTTAGTCTCAAACAGCAGGTTAAATTTTTTCGGCTCGGTCCAGTTATTAACGCCGCAATGGGGGCAGTTGTCTCCCTCCAGTAAATCTACCCGGGAACGCTGATGGCAGTTTTTACACTCCTTGACTGTGTCGGTAAAACCGGCAACATGACCGGAGGCCTCCCAAACTTTGGGGTTCATTAACACCGAGGTTTCCAGACCGTAAATATTTTCGCGGCGGGTGACAAAAAACTCCCACCACAAATTTCTTAAATTACGCAGCAGCTCCACCCCGAGCGGGCCGTAATCATAAGTATTGGCCAAGCCGCCATAAATCTCACTGCCGGGGAAAATAAACCCGCGTCTTTTCGCCAGCG
>PCSQ01000090.1:0-147 GCA_002772455.1 Candidatus Beckwithbacteria bacterium CG23_combo_of_CG06-09_8_20_14_all_47_9
GCAACAGCATGATGGTAAGTTAATTAGCGTGACTATGCCTTTAGTACAAAAATCAGTTAGGCAAGATAGTGATGAGATTATTTACGCCAAAGATTTGTCCGAGCGCAAAAAAATTATGGCGGAAAAAGCCGACGCGATTGTGGTTTT
>PCSQ01000090.1:168-1631 GCA_002772455.1 Candidatus Beckwithbacteria bacterium CG23_combo_of_CG06-09_8_20_14_all_47_9
TGATGAAGTTACCGAACTTTTAGAATTTAAAAAACACGGGGTTTATAACCAGCCGATTATTTTTCTAAACACGGCTAATTTTTATGTCGGTTTAAAACAACAGCTGGAAAAAATGGAAGCCGAAGGCTTTCTACCGAAAAAATTGAGCGAATATGTTCATTTTGCCGAAACGCCGGAAGAGGTAATAAAGTCTCTTCAAGAATAAACAACGCCTAGCACCAGCGGCCGCTGGTCACAGATGTTGTTTTGGGAAGTGGTAGAATTGAGGGAATGAAAGTATCGATGCGGCAAGTGAAATCATTTATTTTTGGTACCTCAATCGCTTTTTTTCTATGGATCGTGATGCCGGCAATTTTAATCAGCTGGAATCAGCAGTTGGATTTACCGGTTTATGGTAATTTTGTTAGCCGGACGATTGGGATTATCTGCGGCGGGATCGGATTAATATCGACCCTATTGATTGTTAACGAGCATTTTAAAACCGGCCGGGTAACGCCGGTAGCGGTTGAAAAACCGCTAAAATTTATTGTCAAGGGTGTTTATTGTTACAGCCGCAATCCCATGTATATTACGATCATATTGACGTTTTTTGGCGGTTGGCTGTTTTTCGGTCACTTTTTACTGTTAGTTTATGTGTTGTTGGCTTTTCCTGTTTTGCATGTGTTTATAATTTATAAAGAAGAGCCAGAATTAAAGAAAATTTTCGGGAAAGAATATTTAGATTATTTGAAGCGTGTGCCGCGGTGGCTGTAAAGATTGTGTTAGAATAAATTGTATGTTTCGGTGGAGCGATGACCAATTGGAGGCAGTATGACTTTTGTGTTGTTGTTGGGAGTGGGTTTTACCCTGCTGTTTTTCATGGATGCCCGCCGGTCGTCGAAGAAGAAATGAAAATTGTCAGAAAAAACGAAACCAAAGAATTTAAAAACAGTGATAAATTTAGAAGAAAAATTAGGGCTTTTTTTGAAAAAATTATCGAGTTTTTGGAAGATTGGGAAGATACTAGGGCGGCTAGAAAAGCTTTAAAGTACCGGGAAAAGGGTAAAAGTCTTGGAGTAATAGCAAAAGAATTAGGTTTATCAAAGGATCTACAATAATGCAATTTTTAGAAAAATCATCCCAGCAGGAAATGATCGCCGAGTGGCTTAAGGGCGAGATGTGGTCGAAGCGGTTTTCCGGGCCGCTTAAAAAAATCCTGCGTAAATTCAAGCAGGGACAGGGGGTGGTGAATAACCCCAAATTGGATAACAAGCGCGAAAATGTTTTGCGAAAAAAGATTTTATTTACTTACCGCAAAGATATACTGCGGGGATTCCCCAAAAATATTACCTGGCAAAAAGTGACGCTGAATATATATGATTTGCAAAAAATTAAATATATTAACCAAGATTATTTGAATGAAAGATCATTAAGCGTCCGGTTGGCTAAAGAAGCGGTGAAACACGTTAAAAAGCACGGCTGGT
>PCSQ01000109.1:0-147 GCA_002772455.1 Candidatus Beckwithbacteria bacterium CG23_combo_of_CG06-09_8_20_14_all_47_9
CGACATGGCTTTATTAATATCATTAAAAGCCTCCTCAATCTCCTCATTGATTACTTGGTGATTTTCATTTTTATGGCGATTACCATCATCCCATTGGAATTCTATTGGCTCATTCCAAATAATCATGTATATACCATACACTACATA
>PCSQ01000109.1:245-387 GCA_002772455.1 Candidatus Beckwithbacteria bacterium CG23_combo_of_CG06-09_8_20_14_all_47_9
AAAACCCCCATTGGTCTACTGGTTTAATCTCTTCGTATCCAGTAACCAGAGATCTTTACTCTGCATTAGTTAAGAGTTTAAGTATCCACCCCATCACCTATCTCACTGGGTCACGTCGCATCGGCAAATCTGTTCTCTTCCA
>PCSQ01000109.1:395-1606 GCA_002772455.1 Candidatus Beckwithbacteria bacterium CG23_combo_of_CG06-09_8_20_14_all_47_9
TGCACCATTTATTAGTCAATACTCAGTTGTCTCCCAAACAACTCTTATTCTTCTCTTTTCCGCCTCGTTCTCCCCAAAATATGATCTGGGAAATCTGGCACTATTTTCATGAAGAAATCTGCGATCCCAAACAGCCAATTTATCTATTTTTTGATGAAGTACAATATGTCAAAACTTATGAAGTGGAAATTAAACAACTCTATGATATATTTCCGAATCTCAAAATCTGTCTGACGGGTTCACTCAGTCTCTCCTACAAACGCCGTATGCAAGAAAGCCTAACTGGTCGTTTTTTACCATTTAGACTCTTCCCCCTCTCATTTCTTGAATATCTAAATATCGCACAACATCCAACTCTAGACATTGTTAAAAAATATAAAAAAGAGGCCAATTCGTCCATTCGCCTTCAATTAACCAATACCATCAATCCCACTTTTCGAAATTTTTTGTTACATGGTCGCTTTCCAGAAATGATCACTCTCCCCGGGCCATTTCACTCATCATATCTAAATACAATTATCGACCAATCTCTGAGCCAAGATGCCTTTGCCTATTTTAATATCAATGATCCCGTGCTTCTCCGCGCCATCTACTCTCAACTAATTATTCAAAATGGTGGGCTCGTCACTCTTGCTAAATTATCTAGCAACAGTTCAATCAAGACCGTAGCTCGTTATCTCGACATTCTTGATCTCATGGGTTTGACTTACTTGATTTATAACACAACCAGTCCAGTCATCAAACTCAATAGTAGCCGCAAATCCTATGTAAACTCCGCATTTTACCTCAACAATCCTCCCTTTGATCTTGCTACCAGTATGGGATTTGCAGTTGAATCTTATGTCCTAGAACGCCTACTTACAGAAGATAATGAGGTTAGTTTTTGGCATCAGCGTCAAAACGAAATTGATTTTCTTATTAGTAAAACCAAAGTCGCCTACGAAGTCAAATATAGACAAAATTTCTCTCTCCCCAATGCCTTTTATTCACATTGTGAGAAAACCCACTATCACCCCACCATCATTACCCTCAACCAAAGCGACTCCACCCCCGTCCTCACCAAGACCCCCGCCTTCGCCATCTAGTTTATAGATCATAGACAAAAAACACTGTTATAGGGTATCACTCATTCTCTAGTACATAATACGTCGCAGGACCTGCCCCTCTTCTCTTTATCAGTCCTAGTTCCAACAGATATTTAAAATCCAAAA
>PCSQ01000127.1:0-1627 GCA_002772455.1 Candidatus Beckwithbacteria bacterium CG23_combo_of_CG06-09_8_20_14_all_47_9
ATCAAAACTAGGGGAATTCGGGCCATTGATTTGATTAAAGCCTTGGCGAAGAAAAGATTAACCGCAGATTTTTCACCCATTAATCCTTTAAGAGCGGCGTTAAAACCAAGCGGTAATTTATTTTCAGTACATAATTCTCGCGATAAATGGATACATTCAGTCTGAAAATTTTGCTCGCCAAATGTCTTTTCTATATTCATATCCCGCTATCCTATAACATAAATTCAGGCCAAACCTGACCTGAATCTGACTTGGGTAGTCGAGTTTGATGTTGTAAACTGATACTTTACACTGACATATTTTGTAGTAAACTGGTACTATGTTTAAACGTAATCTCGAGAAGGAATTGATTGATTGGAAAAAAAATCCAGCAGCAAAGCCGTTGATTTTACGCGGCGCCCGGCAAGTGGGTAAAACTAGTTTGGTGAGAAAATTCGCCGGGGAGCAGTTTGAAGAAATTGTTGAGATCAATCTGGAGAAAAAAGACATCAGGCAAATGTTTACCGGTGTTTTGAGTTTGGCCGATTTTTACCAAAGAGCCGAAATTCTGTTGGGTAGGCGAATCATTGCCGGGAAAAACCTCTTGTTTCTTGATGAAATTCAGGCTTTGCCGGAGCTGTTGAGTCTGTTAAGGTTTTTTGCCGAGGAAAGGCCTGACCAAAAAGTGATTGCTGCCGGATCACTTTTAGAGGCAAAAATTACCGGCGACTGGAGTGTCCCCGTTGGCCGGGTAGAGTATGCCTATCTTTATCCTTTGACCTTTTTTGAATATTTGGAGGCGGTCGGACAGGGAAAACTGCGGAGTTACTTGGCCGGGGTGGGTTTGGGCGAGTCGGTTTCCGGCAACAGCAGCATCCGGGACCATTTCCGCCGTTACTTAATAGTTGGCGGGATGCCGGAAGCCGTGGCCGGATTTGCCAAAAACAATAGCTTAATTCCGGTGCAGGCAGTCCATAACCGCCTATTGACGGCTTTCGGGGAAGACATTGGCAAGTATGCCCGTGAGGCGGAAAGAAAGTATTTGGAACTGGTAATGGAGACGGCGCCGAAACTGGCCGGCGGATTGTATAAATACGAGAACTTCGGCGGTTCGGCTTACCGCGGTCGGGAAATTGCCGGCGCGATCAACCTTTTGGAAAACGTACGGCTGCTGCGGGAGGTCCCGGCGGTCAATTCTGTCATCTTACCCTTAAACTATAAATACAAGCGGCCGAAAAAAATGATCTGGTTGGATACGGGCATGGTTAATTTTAGCAACAAGATGCAGGCCGATTTTTTGCAAGGGGAATGTCGGGGCAGGGTGATGGAACAGTTTACCGGTCAAACTTTAATTGCCGGCGGCGGCCGGCGGCCGTTTGAGCTGGGTTACTGGGCCAGAAACCGGGATGAGGGCAGTGCCGAAGTGGATTTTTGTTTCCAGTTCAGGGATAAATTGGTTGGTCTGGAAGTTAAGTCCGGCACTATCCGGGGAATGAAATCGCTTTTTAGTTTGATTAAGCTGGCCAAAGGCAGGGTGATTCCGGTCCGGACCTCATGGGACGATTTAAAAATGGAAACCTATCATTATAACGGCAAAACCTACAGGATTGTGTCTTTGCCGTTTTATCTTTTGGAAAGATGGGAGGAA
>PCSQ01000127.1:1684-1950 GCA_002772455.1 Candidatus Beckwithbacteria bacterium CG23_combo_of_CG06-09_8_20_14_all_47_9
TTCTTTCGTTTCATTTCCCTTGCTTTTTCGTATCATTTTGATACGAAAATGATGTATGAATGATATGCAAATTTCCCTGGAATAGTTTTATAAAGTGCCGATGATATTCCCCATTGCCTACAATCATTCTCAATTGTATTAATCGGGTAGGGCAGTTTTGTTTCTTTTTTGTCCATATCCCGTTATCCTATAACATAAATTCAGGCCAAACCTGACCTGAATCTGGCTTGGTGGTATAATCAAAATATGGCAATTTTACAGGCTTC
>PCSQ01000075.1:0-456 GCA_002772455.1 Candidatus Beckwithbacteria bacterium CG23_combo_of_CG06-09_8_20_14_all_47_9
AAAACACTAGAAGATTCGTTTGAATATGTATTAGCACTATACACACTAACAAAAGACCCAAAACAAAGTGAGATTTTTAGCCTTCTGTACTTAACCCATCCGACCGTTAGGTCGAGTGATGGAGTTATCCCTGTTTCTGTGGGAGTAGTTCCAACCTTGTAGAATAGGGGGTATGGAGTTCACTCATCTATCTCATTGCCTGTACCACTGCGAATACCACCTAGTTCTTACAACCAAGTTTCGGAAAAAACTCTTCAACCAGGGAATTTTTGCCTACTTCGATATCAAGTTGGCGGAAATAACTGAGCACTACCCCTTGATCAGGTTCAAGCAAGTCAATCATGACCAAGATCATATACACCTCTTAGTCTCGATTCCGCCAACAATGAGTGTCGGAAAAGCCGTTGGTATCATTAAACAGAACACGGCTCGGGAGCTGAAGCAAAAATTCCCGTT
>PCSQ01000075.1:724-1451 GCA_002772455.1 Candidatus Beckwithbacteria bacterium CG23_combo_of_CG06-09_8_20_14_all_47_9
GAACCGCTCGTGCTCCTAGAGAATGATGTGCCGGAGTTACATTAATTTTGATCCCAGTTTGCCACCGGTGGCAATGTTTTCGAGAATGGGTGAGGCAAAATCGGTTTGGAGTTTGCTGACCTCTTCGTGTTTGGTAAGAGCAAGGTGAATGAGATGGCTCAAAAGTTTTGGATAAGGATGGCCAGATTTCTCCCAGATGTAGAAACTGAGTGATCCGGGGATCGTGTTGATTTCGAGACAGTAGATCTCTCTGGATTTGATCCGAGATTTTCTTGTCTATCTTGGCTGGGATAGTGCGGAAGCCAGTTAAATACTTATCTTTAAATTCTAGGAATTCACTCCCTTCGTGGAAAACTTCTTCACAGACTGAGCACTCTAAGTCGTGTCCCGCATTGCCCATGACAGAGATGTTGATCTCGCGGGCATGTGTGATCCCCTCTTCTACGACGATGCGAGTGTCCATGGCGGCAGCCAAATCTATGGCACGGATCAGCTCGACTCGTGTTTTGGCACAAGTCGTGCCAATACTACTGCCACGATGAAAGTAGCTTGTTTGGCGTACCAGTCATGGCGATAAAACCAGATGTAGGGAGCTTGGTGAATGTTGGCGCCGTCGAAAACTGCTTTCATGGCGACTTTGTCCATGCCGAGGGCGGCACCGGTGAGTCCTGTACCAACTATAGGGATACCGTAGAACTCAGCCACTCCCTGAATCCAACCACTCTCC
>PCSQ01000075.1:1473-1615 GCA_002772455.1 Candidatus Beckwithbacteria bacterium CG23_combo_of_CG06-09_8_20_14_all_47_9
GAAAAATAATGTCTACTGGTGACTCGGACGATCTCAAACGCAAAACCGATAATAATTTTCTGGTGAAAATTTTAGGCGCTGGTAACTAAAACACGGGCTGGAGTGTGAGTTAGGCAAACTTGTAAGTGAGGTGTAAATTCTC
>PCSQ01000105.1 GCA_002772455.1 Candidatus Beckwithbacteria bacterium CG23_combo_of_CG06-09_8_20_14_all_47_9
GGATTTGGATTGGTTTAACCAACAAGGTTTTGATCCGATTAGGCTTCAGCCAAAACTGGAAATGATTGGCAGATTATCCCGGGTCGAGCTGGATGGGAAGTTAAAACAAAAATTTAGTTTATTTTGCTAATGCCGACGGCCAGCCAATGCCGCGGCTGCACCAAGAAGCCAGTTGGGAAGGAATTAAACAGCAGTTGGTGGAAAAAGTTAAGGCGATTAAGTTTTAACCTTGAATTGAGTCTTGACTCCACTCAAACTTAATGATAATATTTTTTGAGTACAGTCAAATATATGCAAACCTTAATTGAAACTTATCAGCGCCTATTGGCAGAAATCAGGCCGTCCTACCGGCGGCGGTTCTATGACGAGTTTACCCTGGACAGCCGTTTAACGGGAATCGTCGGTGCCAGAGGCGTTGGTAAAACCACCTTTTTAATCAATTACCTGCGGGAGCATTACAGTGGTTCCGATCAGGCGCTTTATTTCTCGGCTGATAATCTTTATTTTTTCGAACACACGCTTTTGGAAACGGCGGACCGGCTGGTTAAAGAGTTTGACACTAAACTGTTATGTATCGACGAAATTCACCGCTATAAAAACTGGAATCAGGAACTGAAAAATATCTACGATTCTTACCCCAAGCTGGCAGTAATCTTTTCCGGCAGTTCCAGCCTCGATTTAATCAAAGGCAGATACGATCTTTCCCGCCGGGCCAACTTAAAAACCATGCACGGATTTTCTTTCCGGGAATTTTTGGAGATTAAAACAACCGCAAAATATCCGGCCTTAACCCTAAAAGAGATCCTTGCCAATCATCAGGAATATGCCCAAAAATTAATGAAAACCCCCAAATTATTGGGCTATCTTAAGGAGTATTTCAAAACCGGCTATTACCCGACTTTTTTGGAACTGGCCGGCGACCAGGCTTATCAAAACAGTTTGCGGGGGATTATCGACAAAATTATTTTTGAAGACATTAGCAGTTTATATTCCTTGAAAACTTCTAATCTGGCCGCCTTGAAGAAAATTGTTTATTTTTTTGCCACCGTCCAGCCCGGCAGCGTTAACATTAACCGTCTGGCCAACAGTTTAAAAAAAGACCACACCACGATTGCCGAGTATGTCCAAATTCTTAAAGACGCCGGCCTACTGCGGTTTCTGCTTAAAAACAAACAGGGACATGCTTTGGTGCGGAATGCGGAAAAGATCTATTTGGATAATTCTAACTTGCTTTATGCTGTAAATGCGGAGATAGGCAAAGAGCCGCTGACGGGAGCGGTACGGGAGCTGTTTGTGCTGGGCAATTTGCAAAACGCCGGTTATCACGCGTTTTATTCGGAGGTGGGCGACATTGAATGCAATGGTTCTGTATTGGAAATCGGCGGCAAAAATAAAGACTTTTCCCAGTTGAAAAACACGGCCTTGGGATATCTGGTCAAAGACGACATTTTAATCGGCGGGCCAAAAACCATACCGCTTTATTTGTTCGGATTTTTATCCTGATAAGAAAAT
>PCSQ01000057.1 GCA_002772455.1 Candidatus Beckwithbacteria bacterium CG23_combo_of_CG06-09_8_20_14_all_47_9
TCGCCATCTTTATGTCCTTCACCGTGAGTATGCTCACCTTTACCAGTCTGACATGCCACACATACATTAGCTGCAACTTCTTTCCTTTCAGCGCCACAGCAGGTACCCGGAACATCTTTTGATACAGAACCACACATCGCACATTTATATTCTTTGTTCATATTTTTTTAATTATATTAATTTCTAATTATTATTTGATTTCTACTGCTGTCTGTTTTCTTTCATTAATTTTGCCAAGCGAATCGGCATCATAAAGAGAAGAAAAGCAATCGCAAGAAGCGCTAATAAAATCCCCGTAAGAATTTTACCGACTCCGATTAATTTTAATCTCAATAACTCCGATGGATAATTTTGAATTTGGACAAGTTTTTGATTAAGCTCCGAACCGGTTACTGCCGCCTCACGCTCTACTTTAGAAAGAGTGAAATACTCTTGTTGGAGCGCGTGGAATTTCGGCTCTTCTACTCTCACTTGATTTTGCAGACTGACTCCTTGCCACGCAAATGAGAGGGCAGAAATAATCAGAATTAAAAGTATCAGCATCGGCATCATCATTGATTTCATATTTTGCATAATGTTGTTCCTTTAATTGGTTAATAACTTACTTTTGGGCAGTTCGACCTTATGTTATACTTGCCCATCTTTTTAATTCTTTATAAGAGGCCTCGCCGCATATGACTGCATCGGTATCGGTGTTAATGAAAAATGGAACGCCTCCGCACCGACCCTTGTCGTATTCTTCCATCTTTTTTGCATTTTCCTCACTGTGCCATACTTCGTACTTTTCAACTTTTAAACCAGCTTCTTTTTCGAGTTTTTCCACAAGCGGCATCATTGTAATGCAGTGCGGACACTCTTTTCCATAAAAATCTATAAGCATATTTTAATTATTAATTGATTAATTTTTCAATCGTTATTGCTTTGTTGCCATCGGCGGCTTTGCGTGAAATGAACAAAGTTCGCCGTGAATTTTCTTGTCATTATAGGCAGAGGTTGCAGCCACCGCGCCCATAGCGGCGGCGGTAATGTCCTGTTTGAATGAACCGAAGTGATTAACGGCATCTCCAGCCGCAAAAACGCCATCAACATTTGTCTGCATCATGTTATCAACCTTAATATAACCATGTTCATCAAGTAGAACACCGAGTGATTTTGCCAATTCAACATTTGGTATCGCTCCCACTTCAACAAATAATCCGTCCACAATGAGTTCATCTGAACCATTAAACGCTCGCGATAAACGAATTTTCTCCAATTTTTCTTTACCGATAATTTCCTTGACTTCCGTTTCCAATATCAACTCTATTTTACTTCCCAGCTTTTTCATTTTATCCAGATTGATTGGCTCGGCGGTAACTTCTTTGCCACGAACAATTAAGAACAACTTATTCACATATTCCGCCGCGAGCACCGCTCCTTTAACTGAAGCGTCTCCACCACCAACCATGGCGATTGTTTTTCCGCTATAGACCGGGCCATCGCAGGTAACGCAATAATGTACACCTTTCCCTGTTAATTCTTTTTCGTT
>PCSQ01000077.1:0-691 GCA_002772455.1 Candidatus Beckwithbacteria bacterium CG23_combo_of_CG06-09_8_20_14_all_47_9
TAAAAACCAAAATGGATCAACGATCATTGAATTATTAATTTCATTAATGGTTGTGGGCTTGGTTGTGACAGCGGTTGCTGTTGCTAGTACTTACTCAATTAAAAATACTGGCGAAGCAAGATTCAGACAAGCAGCATCAACTTTGGCTCAAGAGGTTGTTGAAAAGTCTAGAAGTGAAAAAACTAGACTAGGATTTGTTAGTTTTAATAGTGCTGTTGGGTCAAACACTTACTGTTTTGATACGATTCCCGCTGCTTTTGATAATTCTGATCCAGATGATGACTATTCAATGCCTGCTCCAGGAGCTTGTAGTACCGGAGAAACTATATCTTTAGCAGGTTCAGAATTTACCAGAGAAGTTGTCTTTGATACTTCTGCTACATCAATCATAGTTGAAGTTAACGTTTCATGGAGTGATTCTGGAAATATACGCAATATTCAGATCATTCAAGAGTTTTATCCAGCAAATTATAGTTACTAATTTTTCTATTGATTAATTTCTTAGAGAAACAATGGAGTTGAATTGTTCAGAAACTATGCCGTCGGGGGTAGTTTTCTCTAATCCAAATCTTATGCCAACTTGTCTATTTCCTACTGAGCCAGAACAGTCAAATCTTGAATTTTCTAAGTCTAAAGTTACTGCTCCAGAAGTTAAAAAGGCTTCATTAGATGCAATTTTAATCTTATTGTC
>PCSQ01000077.1:1142-1284 GCA_002772455.1 Candidatus Beckwithbacteria bacterium CG23_combo_of_CG06-09_8_20_14_all_47_9
CCGCCGCAGGGACGCCATTTGAGGATCTAACCGGACAGTTCATGTTCAGCATGTATGCCCGCAATTATCGGATCGCTTTCACAAACAACCTCAATGAAGCCGATCTCTTCATCGCCGGGCTCTCAAGCGGCACGGGATTCAT
>PCSQ01000077.1:1384-1526 GCA_002772455.1 Candidatus Beckwithbacteria bacterium CG23_combo_of_CG06-09_8_20_14_all_47_9
TATCTCAGGAACTTCACGAATGCGCTCCAGCAATCATATTCGATGCAGTTTACCTTCGTGAACGATGTTCAGATCGCAAGTAGCGGCATCTATCACGCGGGAACGATCGTGGTTCCAGCAATGCGATTGGTTACGGCCGAGC
>PCSQ01000016.1 GCA_002772455.1 Candidatus Beckwithbacteria bacterium CG23_combo_of_CG06-09_8_20_14_all_47_9
TATTCAAAGAGAGACCATCAGCGGAATAAATACCGGCGATTACCGTTATTTTAAAGGCAGCAGCGATTTTGCCGCCAACTGGAGCAACCGCTCCGGCCTAGCCTATGACGACTTTGACGACATCTTTTAAATATTCGACAGAGCACCAGCGGGATAAAAAATTCCTGATACTGCTAACCTTGATACTGGTAATGGGCATTCTCACCACCCTATCCGGCTACTATCTTTCCAAAAAGGTCCTCAATCGGGAAAAATTAAAAATTTTCCAGCAAGATGCCGAAAAAATCCAACAGCTGATTGAAGAACGAATGTTGGCCCATGTCAACACTCTACGCAGTATCCAGTCGCTCTGGAATAGTCAAAACCAACCGGTTACTAACCAACAATTCTCTCAATTTCTCAACTCCTTAAACATTTTTTATGACTACCCCGGCATCTCCTCGATTGGTTTTGCTAAACGGGTGGACGATAAACTCCTGACTACCTATATCGAACCGCTGGAGGGACGGGAAAATACCTTGGGCTTTGATCATGCCGCCGATCCGACCAGAAAACTTTCTTTTGACCGGGCCCGGGATACCGGAGAAATTATCTCCAGTTCTCCATTTACTTTGATTACCACCAACCGGCCGGGATTTTTTCTGATTGCCCCGATTTACCAAACCGGCGAGACGCCAAGAAGCCTAATTGAACGCCAAAAACAACTCTCCGGCTTTATTGCGATGGTTTTCCGGGAAACCGAACTATTTAGAGCGATTTTCGGCCGGCAAAACCTCCTGCCGGATATCGACTTTGCCATTTATAATCAAGAAAGCTTATTATTTGATTCTGATCCGGGATTCGATCCAACCGCCAATCCCCAATTATTACAAACCAAAAAATACGTCACCATCGGCCAAAGCCCATGGACGATTATCATCAGCGCCAAACCCTCGTTCAGCTTGACCGCGGCCGAGGAAAACCTCCCCCGGACCATGTTGATCGTCGGCCTGACTCTAGGCGGCCTTTCCGGGTTGGTAATTCTATCTTTTTACCGCCGGCACTTGACCACCTGGCACTGATCGGCTAAATTGAGCTTAATGAAAATCGGCAAAGAGTATGTTTTAGCCATCATCGGCGGTTTGTTTTTATTGGCCTACGTGCTCCAATCCGGTGTTAAACCGCTCAATTTAAATCTCACTTCACCTTACCAATTTTTAAGCCCCGGGTATTTTAAGCTGTACCCGTTTACCGGAGCGATTATTCTGATCCGCAGTTTAGCCCTGTTCATTTCCCCGCTCTGGCTTCTGTCCTGGTTCGGCCCGGCCCACACGGCTAAGGGCGTCACTTTGCTGATTTTATCCGGGCTGATGCAGCTTTATGCTTTACAACAAGTAGCCGGCGCCGGCGCCCCGACCGTCTCGATGGAATGGTCGCTGTCATTTACCATTGCCGGGCTGATTCTGCTTTTGCCCACAGCCATCTTTTTCCTCAAAGGCTTGACCAACGGCATCTCCGGTGCCGTCAACCAAAAACTT
>PCSQ01000097.1:0-20722 GCA_002772455.1 Candidatus Beckwithbacteria bacterium CG23_combo_of_CG06-09_8_20_14_all_47_9
GCCATTTTTCCCGGGGGAAGCAATTTTTTTTGGAGATGTGGATTTTATTTCAGCAAGTCCTTTAAATTCATCAAGGCTGTTTTTGCCGGAATAATCCGGATTTTCCCCTCGCTCATTTCTCTTTGTCCTTGATAAACCAGAAATGGTTCCGCCGCAGGATAGTCTTTAGTAAAAATTTTTAAGCCTTTAAACAGTGATGGTTTGACTTTGGCCGTCCGTTTAACTTCAAAGGCTTTTATGCCTCTTTTACCATACAAAACGAAGTCCACTTCGTCTCCGCCGGCGGTCCGGTAATAATACAGCTTATAACCCAAACCCAGATAGTCATTGATGGCCAAAAGCTCCTGGAAAAATAACGACTCCAAGGCAACGCCGCCGATTTCTTCCGGCAAATCCAGCGGCCCGGCCGGACGCAATGTCCTATAAACGCCGACGTCAAAAAAATAAAATTTAGCGCGGGACACCAATCGCCGCTTGGCCCGCCGGCTAAACACCGGCAGGCGGCAACCGATCAGCAAATCCTCCAAAATTGAAAAATAATTTTCCACCACTTTCCGTTCAATCGCCGCCTCGCGGGCCGCGGCGCTGATATTTAATAAACCCCCTTGAGAAAAACTGGCAGTTTCCAAAAACCGGGCAAAGGCGCTGATGTTTCGGGTTAGCCCTTCCTGTTCCACCTCTTCCTTAAGGTAAGTTTGCACGTAGCTTTCCAGGTATTTTTTGGGGCTGGCTTCCTGATAAACCGACGGCAGCTGGCCGAACTCCAGCGATTTTTCCAAATTAAAATCGCGGCCCAGTTCTAAACCAGTCAATGGGTGCATAAAAAAAGTCAACGCCCTCCCGGCCAAAAGGTTGTGACCTTTTTTCCTCAATTTCCTGGCGCTCGAACCGGTCAAGACAAACTTGTGCCCCGGAGCTTCGATCAGCCGGTGGACCTCGTTTAACAACTCCGGCACGCGCTGAATTTCATCAATCACTATCCACGATTTAAAGCCTTTGGGAATTAAATTTTCCAAGCGGCCGGGGTTGGCCAGTAAATCATTATAAACCTCGGCCTCTAACAAATCGATATAAACGGCGTCGGGAAAAGTTGATTTTACCCAAGTGGTTTTACCGGTTCCCCGGGGGCCGAACAGAAAAAAACTTTTACCCTCCGGCGGTTTAAGCAATCTGGAATACATAACTCCATTTTACATAGTAATTTGGATTTGTCAACTCCAAATTCATTCCAGACCTTTTTCCCGGGGGAAGCAATTTTTTAAATTTTCTTCAGCACTTCCCCAAACAAGTCCAGCTTTCTGACTTCCCCGACGTCAAATAAAAACGGGCTGATTTTATTTATCATGGTCCGGCTGACTCCCTCTTTCTGCAATTTTGCTTGGGCCTTTTTAACCAGATTGGTAAGTTTGTTTTTAGACAAGAAGCGCCGGTCAATTCTGGCTCCTTGGGAAAATAGCCAGACCACATCGTAAATATCCCACGGCTGGGTTTGTTTTCTTTGAACATAGGCGGCTAGTTTTTGCACGACAATTTGATTAATCGGCAGGGTGGGCACCAATTCTAAAAAGCCGTAGCGGTTTAACAGCGCCGATTCCGGCTTCTGCCCGCGCCAAAATCTCGAATAGTCAACCTTAATCATTAATTTCTCTCTCGGATTAGTGGTGATTTTTAAATCATAAAGCAAATCGGGAAAGCTCAGTTCAAAATAAGTTTTCCCCGGCTTCAGGTTTGACTTAAATTCAAGATTGATATTTTCCAGCCTTATAGCCGCCACGGCCGTTTCAATCAACTCAACCATTTGTTTTTCGCTTAATCCCAAATTGTCAAAATCCAGCTCCTCGGAAAAACGATTTAGGTTCCGTAACAACCGCAGACTAGTCCCGCCGATAAAAACCAGTTTTTTAGCCGCCGGCTGACGATAAAGCTTAGCTAAAAACATTGACTGCAAATATTCCCGGATAATCCCCCGCTTTTTCTCTTCCGGCAAACCGTATTCCCGGGCAAATTCTAGAATTTGATTAAAGTTAGCGATTAAATTGTTCATTAATTACCCCTTTCACCCACCCCGGGAAAAACCGGGAAAATTGCTTCAGTCTGGTCCGGTTTAAACCGGACAGATCAACCCGTTGTTCCTTTAAATTGCTGATTTTTCTTAAATAAATCCAGTCCAGCAGCGCCTTTTCCGGCAGGGCGATTTGGTAATAAATTCCCGACCCGTCTTTAATTTTTTGCCAGCCAAAATACAGTGCTTGGTCAATTTTACTGTAAAGAAAGATGCCCTTAACTGTTTTGATAATTTTAGTGGTCACCGGAGAAATACTGATAACGTTGGCACTCACATCCGGAATAGTCCCAAAATTATTAAGGGCCGTTTCCAAACTGATATATGACGGAGAATACAAAAAATTGGCCATAGAAAATTCCTCTACTTGCCTGTCCGCAAACTGATAAACTCCCCTTTTTAACCGAATCAGCTTGCCGGCCTTATGCCAGCGGGCCAATTGAACATTGGTTTGGGCCGCCTGGACGACGGTAAACACCGATAGTGACAAAGAGTTTTTAAATTTCTCGAACCTCATTAATGCTAAATATACATATATGTATATTTATTGTCAATGGGTAATTTATCTCATTTTATTTTCCTTGTCTTATTATTTTTCACGGGATAAACTTAATTTATGGAACAACACCCGATTCCGCAGGCAATTACTACTTACAAGTTTAAGCTGGTCGGCGACATGACTTTAAAGCAGTTCCTGGAACTGGCCGCGGGCGTGGTTTCAGCCTGGGTGCTGTTCAACTCCCCGGCCAATTTTCTGCTCAAGTGGACTCTGGGCCCCTTCTTGGCTTTTTTTGGTTTTTCCCTGGCATTTTTGCCGATCGAGGACCGGCCGCTGGACCAATGGATTATTAACTTCGTCAAGGCTGTTTACAGCCCGACGCAGTTTATTTACCGGCCGGAGGTAAAAAAACTGGATATTTTTGAAACCATTAAAAAACCGCTGGCCGCCGGACCGATTTTAATTAAACAAAATCAAGGCCGGCTGCGCGACTATCTAGAGTCCCTGCCGGCAACGTCAACTTCTGTTTTTGACCAGGCCGAAGCCAAATACCTGGAACATATTAGTAACCTGTTTAGCGCCCTGGGTAATAAAATCCGGCCGCAAACCACAACCCCATCTCCGACGCGGCCGCTAAAAACCAGCCTTAAGGGCGTTCGGGTCCGGACGCTTTCCCACCCGCAAATGTGCCTACTGCCAAGAGCCACGGTTTACCAAGCACCAGCCGAGGCCAAAGTGGCCGCCATGCCAGTAATCCAAAAACCCATTACTAAACCCTTGACGGCGAATGCCGTCAAAACCACTAAACCAATTGACAAAATTCAGACCGCGAATGCGGTCAAACCGCAACCAATTACGCCGCCGCCGCTCAAACCCAAAACCCAAACCACTAATCCGATTTTTGCTACCGGCGTCATCCTCCCCCAGCGGCCGGAGCGCCCCAATCTGATCGCCGGCATTACCCTGGATCAGGCCGGGAAAATCGTTACCGGGGTGATTTTAGAAATCCGGGACAATCAGGGCTTCCCGGTCCGGGCCTTAAAATCCAACAAATTGGGACAATTTTTTATTGCCACGGCTCTGCCCGACGGCATTTACGAAATCAGCGCCGAACACCAGGATCACAAATTCGCTATAATTAGACTCGAGGCCAAAAACGAAATTATTCCGCCTCTAAAAATTCAGGCGGTCGCTTAACCTATGAACCCTGCCCCAATCATTACCAGCACCCAAAACCATCTGGACATCGAGGACATCCGGGACAACCTGGTGTTATTAAAAGACGGCTCGTGCTGTTTGCTGCTGCAAACCACCGCGGTTAATTTTTCCCTGCTGTCCGAGTCGGAACAGGACGCGATTATTTATGCCTATGCCGGCCTGCTCAACTCCCTGACTTTTCCGATCCAAATCGTGGTCACCTCGCAGAAGAAAAATATTGCTAACTACCTGGCCCTGCTGGCCGCCCAAAAACAAAAAATCAGCAACCCGCTCTTAAAACAGCAGGTGGAAAAGTATTACCAGTTTGTTAAAAAAACCGTGGCGGAAAACGAGGTTTTGGATAAAAAGTTTTATCTGGTGATCCCTTTTTCCAGCCTGGAGCTGGGAGTGTCTAACGCCCTTGCCGCCTCAATTAAAAGAAAGCCCGAACTGCCGTTTGATAAACAGTCAATCTTAACCAAGGCTAAAAACTCGCTGATTCCCAAGCGCGATCACTTATTAAAACAGCTGGTCCGGATCGGCCTGAAGGCCAAACAGCTGACCACCCCCGAGCTGATTAAATTATTTTATAACTATTACAATCCCGATTCCGGGGCGATTGAGTTTGACGCCGCCGCCGAGTATGAGGCCCCGATTGTTGAGGCCGCCGTTTCCCAGGAGCAAACCAATGAAGTTTAACTTTAAACCGGCGTCTAAGCCTCAGCCAAAGACTGATCGGCCTCTGGCCGAAACCCAGTTCGGCCGGGGGATTACCTCGGTCCAGGATATTATTGCCCCCTCGGCCATCGAGGTGGATTTTTCTTTTCAGAAAATCGGCAATTCCTACTTCCGCACCCTGTTTGTTTCCGGCTACCCCCGCTTTGTTAATGCCAACTGGCTCTCGCCGCTGATTAACTTTGATCACCCGCTAACCACGGCGATGTATATTTACCCGGTCGAGGGCAAAGACATTATGGACGATCTCCGGCGCAAGGTGGGCGAAATGGAAGCCGAAATCCAGTCGGACACCGAGCGCGGCCGGGTTGCCGACCCGTCCACCAAGGTCAAACTCGAAGACGCCAAAAAACTCCAGGAACAATTGGCCAAGGGGGCGGAAAGATTTTTTCAGTTTGGCCTTTATATTACCGTCACCGCCAAAACTTTGGAAGAGCTGAATAAAATCACCCAACAAGCGCAGTCAACCCTGGGTTCCCTGCTGATCATTGCCAAAACCGCCGCCCTGCAAATTGAGCAGGCGTTCAAAACCACCCTGCCGACCGCCCATGATCGGCTGATGATTACCAGGAACATGGACACGACCTCACTCGCTACCACTTTCCCGTTTACTTCGTCGGAGCTGACCCAAAACCAGGGAGTGCTTTACGGCATTAATGAACATAATGGCTCCCTGATTATTTTGGACCGTTTTTCCCTGGAAAACGCCAATATGGCGATTTTCGCCAAATCCGGCGCGGGCAAAAGCTACCTGGTTAAACTCGAGGCCCTGCGCTCGCTGATGTTTGACACGGAAATTATTATTGTCGACCCGGAAAACGAGTATCAGAAACTGTGTGAGGCCGTCGGCGGTCAGTATATTAACTTTTCTTTCTCCGCCAAAGCCAAAATCAATCCGTTTGACCTGTCCCAGACTTATGAAGAGGGCCAGTCAGAGTTGGGGCAAAAAGTTTTGTCCCTCCACTCGCTCTTCAAAATCATCATGGGCCAAATCTCTCCCCAGGAAGAGGCCCTGCTCGACCGGGCGATTATCTTAACCTACAAGCAAAAAGGGATTACCCCGGACCCGGGAACGCAAAAAAAAGAGCCGCCCCTTTTGGAAGACCTGTATAAAGTTTTGGCGGGCATGGAAGAAGCGGCCGCCGAGTCTTTGGCCTCGCGTTTGGAAAAATACGTCAAGGGCTCCAGCCGGGGCGTGTTTGACCAGCACACCAACATCGACATTACCAATACTTTTACCGTGTTTTCAATTAAAGAACTGGAGGATGCCCTGCGGCCGGTGGCCATGTTTATGATTTTGGATTTTATCTGGACGAAGGTTAAACGGGACTTAAAAAAACGCCTGTTGATTATCGACGAGGCCTGGTACCTGATGAAATACCCCGACTCGGCCAGCTTTGTTTACTCCATGGCTAAGCGCGCCCGGAAATATTATCTTGGCCTGACCACCATTACCCAGGACGTGGAAGATTTCTTGAATTCCGATTACGGCAAAGCGATTGTCACCAACTCCTCAATCCAAATTTTAATGAAACAGTCAACTGCGGCCATCGACAATTTAGCCAAGGTCTTTTATCTATCCGAGGGGGAAAAACACTTACTGCTGGCCTCCGGCATCGGCCACGGGATTATTTTTGCCGGCAGTAACCACGTGGCCATCAATGTTGTCGCATCACCCGAAGAGCACTCCCTAATCACCTCTGATCCTCGCGAACTTTTAAAAGAACAGGCGGCGGCGCCCCTCCCTAACCCTGGACCCGCACCGGCATAATAATGTGCAGCCAGGAAGAATCGCCCGGGATTTTAAAAAGGCCGGGGGCAAGCGGACCGGAACATTCTAAAGACAAGGATCTAGACTTAACCACAGACAGCATTTCTAAAAGATAGCGGGAGTTAAAGGCAATTTCCGAGTCGTCTCCGGTGGTTTTGGCGTCAACATCAATCTCGTTTTCCCCAACCTGCGGGGTGTTGGCTGAAATGGTTAGGCCGAGAGAATTAATTTTGAACTTGACGATATTGGCGCTGTCCCGGGCAAAGACCGCTGCCGCCTTAACCGCCTGGCGCAACTCGTCAGTAGAAGTTTCTAATTTGGTGCTTGAACTTTTAGGGATAATTTTGTCAAAATCCGGGAACTCTCCCTCCAACAGCCGGGTGACAATCTCCAGACCGTTCAGGGAAAAAATCAACTGCTTTTCCTCGTCGGTCGGCGCCAAAATCAGCTCTTCTCCCGGACCAAAGTCCAGGCTCCGGGCCAACTCCAACAGGGCCCGGGCCGGCACAATCAGGGTTTTTAGAATCTTGCTTGGTTTAAAATCATTGATTGTTTTAACACATAACCGGTAGCCGTCGGTCGCCGCCAACCGCAGTCCGGTTGGACAGATTTCTATTTTAATGCCGGTAAAAATCGGCCGGGAGTCGTCGACTCCGGCGGCCGCGGCCGTTTGTTCAATGGCCGCCTTGAGCGGTTCTTTTTTTAGACTGATCTCTTTTTTGGCCTTTTTTCCTTTAAGGCTGGGCACGTCGGGGTACTCGGCCGCGTTGATGCCGTTAACCGCCGACCGGAAGCGGCCACAGCCCAGTTTTAACCTGTCTCCTTCTGTTTCCAGGTTAACTGTTTCCTGGGGCAGGGTGGCAATCAGTTCGGTTAAAACTTTGGCCGGTAAAGTGGTTTTCCCTTCCTCCTCGGTTTTAGCCGCCAGCCAGACAGAAGTGCCGGTTTCCAAATTGGTGCTGGTTAGTTTTAGTTTGCCCGGTTCGGCCACCAAAAGAATGTTGGCCAAAATTGGCAACTGGGCCCGGGCGGCGACGGTCCGGCAGACAATCCCCAAACCTTTGTTAAAATTTTCCTGGAGTAATGATACTTTCATAATATAATAATAGCCGTAATCTTAATAGCTTTAGTTGATAAGTTGATTATAAGGCAAAAGCCCGGGGGACAAAATGAGGAAAACCCGGTTCGCCCGGTGGTTAATATGTGGACAATTTTAACCGGCAGTGGACAATTACTTCTGGTTATCCACATACAGGGATTTTCTAATGGCGGTAATGTCGAAACGCAGTTTTTCCGATTGGGGCAGGAGCCTGGCAATTTTTTCCTGGCCGTGAAGAATGGTGGAGTGGTCCCTGCCGCCTAAAATCCTGCCAACCTCTTCAAGGGGCAGCTGGATTTCTTTACGCAGCAAATACATGACAATCTGGCGGGCCAGGGAAATGGTTTTAAGCCGGCGCTCACCGAGTAAGACCGATGGTTTAATCTGGTAATACTCGGCCACCAGGCCGATGACCTGTTTGGGGGAAAACCTGATTTTTATGGCCTCGGCCTCGCCGTTAAATTTGTTGAGCAGAGCCATGGCCAGTTCTTCGGTAATCGGCTCTTTTCTTAAAGTTACCTCGCTGTTTAGTTTCATTAAGACGCCTTCGAGTTTCCGGGTCGATTCGACGTTGGCGGCGATCACCTGGGCAACCCGCATCGGCAAATCGATCTTTTTCAGCCCGGCCTTGATTAATAAAATTGCCGTTCGCAGCTCAAACCCGGCCGGCTGGATATCAACAGCCAGTCCGGCTTCAAACCGGGACAGCAGCCGCGGCTCCAAGCCTTCAATCTCGCTGGGTTGGCGGTCGGCGGTCAAGACCACCTGGCCGCCGTTTTTTTGAATGGCGTTAAAAGTGTGGAAAAACTCTTGTTGGATTCCTTCTTTGCCGGCGATAAACTGGACATCGTCCAATAAAAGCACCCGCGCCAGGCGGTATTTTTGCCGGAAAATCTGGGTGCTTTTGTTTTTAATCGCCTCGATAATTTCGTTGGTAAAATCTTCTCCGGTACAGAAAACGACAGCCGCGTGGGGGCTTTTGCTTAATGTCTCGTGGCCAACTGACTGCATTAAATGGGTTTTGCCGACGCCGACGCCGCCATAAATAAATACCAAGGGGTAAGTCTCTCCCGGTTTTTTGGCCGCGGTTTTGGCGGCGGCGTGGGCCACTTCGTTACTGGTAGAAACGGCGAAATTGGCAAAGGTCATTCCGGGAAATAAACCCGCTTTAATAATTGACTGTTGGTAAGCTTCAAGGTTGAGCTTTTTGGTGTCAAGAGAGAAAAGATCGTCATCGCGGCCCGCCCCGGCTTTTACAACGCGGGCCGGCTTTTGGTGGATTTCCAAAACCACCTCACATTTATTTCCCAATAATTTTTCTGCCGCTGCCTGGATTTGGCCCAGATAACGCTCGCTTACCTGATGTTTATGAAAGACCGAGGGACAGCCAAGTTTTAATAGCTGTTTTTGCTGATTTAGGCGGGCCAGTTCCAGGAAACCCAGGGGTTTAATCCAGGTGGCGAAATTCCCCGGAGAAAGATTGAGTTCGAGGTCGGCCAAAATCCCCGGCCATAAAGCGTCTCGGTCCATGTCTTAAAATAAAACAGTTATCCACATGCTGTCAACAAGTAAAAAATATGCTACAATAAAAATTATGCCAAAGCGGACTTATCAGCCGAGTAAAACCCGCCGCCGCCGGAAAGTTGGCTTTCGGGCGCGCCTAAAAACCAAAGCCGGCCGCCGGGTGTTAAAACGCCGCCTGTTAAAGGGGCGAAAACTTCTGGCACACTAGCCATGCTGAACCGGCGTTATCGTCTTCCCGGTTATTTTCTCCCCCGAACATTGACAGGAAGAATTATTTTTTTTGACAATGATTTAATTATTCGGGCCAGGGCCAACAATTTAACCTTTACCCGTTGGGCCATCATTGTTCCCAAACGGGTATTTGCTAAGGCGGTTAAGCGCAACCGGTTAAAGCGCCGGCTGTTAGCGGCCATTGACCCGGCCAAAATAACTCCCGGCTGGGACGTGGCGGTTTTAATTAAAAAATGAAGCAATTATTTTTAGGCTTAATCCGGTTTTACCAAAAACAGCCCCGGGTTAATTCCTGCCGTTTTTCGCCCACCTGTTCCGAATACGGTTATCAGGCGATTGCCAAATATGGTATATTTAAAGGTAGCCTCTTGGGAATCAAGAGGATTTTTAAATGTCAGCCGTGGTCTAAAGGAGGCCTGGATAATGTGGAATAGTTTTTTTTATCAGCCATTGGTTAACTCTCTGATCTTTTTTTATAATCTTCTGGGGGGAAATCTTGGCTGGGCAATTATCGGCCTGACGGTGGCCATCCGGCTATTGCTGACCCCGTTAACATTGCCGTCGCTCAAGTCGGCCCAGAAACTCAAACGACTTCAGCCGGAACTGGCGAAGCTCAAAGAAAAATTCGGCCAAAACAAACAGGAGTTTGCCAAAAAACAATTGGAGTTTTATAAAGCTAAAGGGGTTAATCCGGCCGCCGGCTGTCTGCCGCAAATTGCCCAAATTGTGATTTTGATCGCTCTGTTCCAGGTGTTTCAAACAACCTTGGTTGAGGGGGCGGGCTATAACACCCGCTTTTTTTATCTGGACTTAACCAAGCCGGACCTATTCAGTATTCCGGCGATCAACTTGTTTGGTTTTAAGCTGGACAAATTTCCCGGAATTTTTCTGGTGGCCTCGGCAGTGATCCAGTTTATCTCTTCCAAGCTGATGATGCCGGCGGCGGTCAAATCTAAAAACCTGGCGGAAAAAACCAAAGGTCAAAGCGACGACATGGCCGCGGCGATGCAGCAGCAGATGCTTTACTTAATGCCGCTGATGACCTTGTTTATCGGTTTTAAGTTTGCTTCAGGTTTGGTATTATACTGGCTGACTTTTTCTTTAGTCATGCTGTTCCAGCAATTGTGGTTAGACCATGGACAAACTCAAAAAACTTAGCCGGGAGCTTTTGGCCCATTTAGGGGTCAAATCCGAGACAATCAAGATTACCGAAGATAAAACCGGCAGTGTCGGCCTGGAAGTGGCGGTTGACGAAGCCGAGGCGGGAATTTTGATCGGTTATCACGGCGAGACGATTGCCGCGCTCCAACTGCTTTTAGGGATGATGCTTTACCGGCAGACCGGCAAGTGGGCCAAGCTGGTAGTCAACGTCGGCGATTACCGGCAGAAGCGGACCGATTATTTAACCGCTCTGGCCCAGGATACGGCCGTTAAGGTGGCGGAGACGGGAGAACCGCTGGCCCTATATAACTTAAATCCGTTTGAACGCCGGATTGTTCACGTGGCTCTCTCTGAAAGAAAAGAAATTGTGACCGAATCCCAAGGCGAGGGTAAAAGCCGGTTTTTGGTAGTTTCTCCAAAACAATGAACGGGCTGAATATTTATACCGACGGCGGCGCGCGGGGCAATCCCGGTCCGGCGGCCATTGGGGTGGTAGTTAAAGACATAAGCGGGAAAATTATCCATCAGTTTGGCCGGACAATCGGCGAAACCACTAATAACGTGGCCGAATACCGGGCGGTTATCAGCGCCCTGGAATGGATTGTTACCCGGCCGCGGCCGGAAACAATAAATTTTTTTTCCGACTCAACCCTAATTGTCAATCAAATTAAAGGGGATTGGAAAATCAAAGAGGGCCACTTAAAACCTTTGGCGGCCCGGGTCCGTCAACTTGCCGGTCATTTATCGGTTACCTATACCGCCATTCCCCGGGAGCAGAATTTCCAGGCAGACGCCCTGGTCAACCAGGCCCTGGATAAGTGTTAGAATAAGACAATGCCCAAAGATTCTCTGCCTACCGCTTTAGTCGCCGGCGCCGCCGGTTTTATCGGTTCTCACCTTTGTGACGCGCTGGTCTCGCAAAACTGTTTGGTTTACGGTTTGGACAATTGGTCGACCGGCAAAAAAGACAACCTGCGGCATTTATTGGTTAACCGGAACTTTGTTTTTATTGAACACGATCTTAATTTACCCCTGGAAATTTCTTTGCCGTCAATCGACTATATCTTTCATTTGGCGGGGATAGAGGCTTACTTAAACGGCTTGGATGTCAGCCTGGAGACGTTGCTGGTTAACTCGCTGGGAACGCGCCAACTGCTGGAGCTGGCTAAAAAAGACAAGGCTAAATTTTTGTTGGGTTCCACGATTGATATCTATTCCGGGTTTTTGTCGGCCACCGACCACCACCGCGAAGAGGCTTATTCTCATCATGAAGCGAAGCGTTTTTCCGAGGCCCTGATTCATGAGTACTACAGCCGTTATCGGTTAGACGCCCGGATTGTCCGTCTGGGGCATTTATACGGTCCGAGAATGAATCTTGAGGCCGGGAACGAGATTAGCCGGTTAATTAGGGCGGCACTGGACAATCAGCCCTTGGTCGTCGGCGGCCAAGGTTTAAAAATCCTGTATCCCACTTACATTACCGACTTGATTTATGGTTTGATCAAAGCAATGTTCTCGCAAAGTTCTGCGGGGCAGATTTTTACCCTTGTCAACCCGCAAAAGAGCACCGCTTTAAATTTTGCCAACAATCTGAAAAAGGCGCTTAAAAACGAGGATTTGGAAATTGAGTTCAGCCCGGAAGAAGCCGAGTTTGAACCACAGGCCCTGTCTAAGGCGGTTCTGGCCTCCCAGGAAAATTTGGGCTGGCAGCCGAAAGTCAGTCCGGAGCAGGGGCTGATCAAAACCCTGGCTTGGCTGAAAGCCGGAAAAACTACTCATCCCCACCAGCCTCAAAAAATCAAAGAGGAGATAATTAATCAATCAGATGACTATTCTCCGGAAGAATTGGGAATTAAGCCATCGCCCGCCTTTGTTCTGCAGCCGCGAAACTCCGGCGAGGCAAAGCCGGAAAAACCAAAACTTAATTTTAAGTTTAAAATACCCAAGATAAAACTTCCCAAATTTAAGAAACCGACCAAAAAAGGCAAGCTGTGGCTGGTCGGTGCCGGGATAATTTTTTTGTGGCTGGTCGGCCCGCTGGTTTTGTCGGCCGCCCTGGCTTTTTCCGGAGTTAACACGCTTAAACAGGCCCGGGAAATTACCGATTTTACCCGGGCGCAAAAATTAATCCAGCTGACCGATCGGGCGGCTAACCGGTTTAGTTTAAGCCGTCGGCTGCTGCGCCAGGCAGACCTGACGATCAAGCTGATCGGGCTAAAATCTCCGGCCCAAAACTACGATCGGCTGTTGTCCATCGGCATTAATTTAAGCCAGGGCGGCCGGCATTTGGCCCAGGCCGGCGAGGCGGGGACGCTGCTGACCCAGATTATTCTGCACCATGAAGCGGGGAATTTGCCAGAGGCCCTGAAGCGGATCCAGTTAAGCCTGGACCAAGCTTACAGTGAACTATCGTTTGTGGAATCAGAACTGCAGTCGGGCAAGCAGCTGGAACTGGACCTCACCAGTAATTTAGTCAAACAGTATCAGCAATTGACCGAAGAACTGCCCCGGCTAAGGCAAAAAATCAATCAACTGCGGAATATTTTGCCTTTGGTCCCCGGTTTTGTCGCCCAGGACTCTAAAAAAACCTATCTGGTTTTATTTCAAAATTCGGCCGAGCTGCGGCCAACCGGCGGCTTTATCGGTTCTTACGGCCTGCTGTCTTTTGAAAAAGGCAAGCTATTGGATTTTTCCGTTGAAGATATTTACGCGGCCGACGGCCAGCTTAAGGGATTTGTGGAACCGCCCGCGCCGATCAAGGAATTTTTGGGCCAGAATACCTGGTTTTTCCGGGACAGCAATTGGGATCCGGATTTTCTGGTTTCGGCGGAAAGAGCGGAATGGTTTTTAGGCAAGACCACCGACCGAAAGGTTGACGGAGTAATTGCCGTCAACCTGCCGGCAGTCAAGTTTTTACTCGAGTCCCTGGGCCCGCTAACCCTGCCCGATTATAACGAGGAAGTGACCGCCGCCAATTTATTTGACCGGGCCGAATACCGTTCGGAAATCGACTTTTTCCCCGGATCAACCCAGAAACGTGACTTTTTAGGGTCCCTGGCCCGGGAAATTTTTACTAAAGCCCAGAATGCTTCGGCCTCGGACTTAATTAAACTGGCCCAGGCAACCGAGGCGGCTTTGAGCCAAAAACAGATTTTAGTCAACCTGCACGACCAAAACAGCCAAAAACTGTTGCTGCAGCAGAACTGGGCCGGCAGCCTTTTTTCTCCTAACTTGGCGACCGGCGACCGGCGGCCGATTTTGGCGGACTACAATTTTTTGGTCGAAGCTAACCTGGGAATAAACAAAGCCAATTATTTTTTAACCCGGCAGATTAAGCAGCAGCTGACGATTTTGAAAAACAAAGAGATTTTGGCAGTGACTACCGTCAACTATCAAAATCAAAGCCCGGCCGACGCCTGGCCGGGAGGAATTTATAAGAGCTATTTACGCCAATACTTGCCGGCCGGCGCCAGCCTGGTCTCGGTTAAGCTGGATAACACCAAACTCAACTTGGCCCAGGAAGTCGATATTACCTCGGCGGCTGATAAATTTGTTTTGGGCTTTCCGATCAGTGTACCGGTTAAGGGCAGCCTGGAGGCAGAGATTACTTACCGCTTGCCGGGAAGCCTGGTTAACAAAAACGGCTTAAGCCGCCTGGCGGTGGTCGTGCCCAAACAGCCGGGGATTATAAATGATGTTTTGGAAGTGATTGTCAACCACCCGACCTTTTTAACCGTGGCGGCGGTTAACCCCCAAGCCTTGGTTTCCCCCCAGGTGGTAACCTGGAGGTCGGATATGAGCTTTGACCGGGCGTTTACCATTGACTTTATTGAAAAGTAAAGGCATAATCGCCTCTATGGCCCAAGCGCTTAAATTAACCGCTCAAAAAAGAACTTTAACCGGCCGCAAGGTCAAGCAGCTGCGCCGGAAGCAGATTTTACCGGCCAATATTTACGGCAAAGACGTTAAATCGTTGGCGATTGAACTGCCGGTAAAGGAATTTAAGAGTGTTTTGGCTCAAGCGGGCGAAACCAATATTATTAATGTCAGTGTCGATAAAGAGGCAAAGTCTAGGCCGGTTTTAGTCCATCATGTTCAAGTTGACCCGGTGAGCGACGAGTTGCTCCATGCCGATTTACGCCAGGTAGATTTGACCAAGAAAGTGACGGTGATGGTGCCGCTGGAACTTAAGGGAGCGTCCCCGGCCGTGGCCAAAGGCGGCGTTTTGGTTCGGCTGCTTAACGAAGTGGAAATTGAAGCTTTGCCAAGTGATTTGCCGGATAAACTGGAAGTGGATATCACCGGTTTGGAAGAAATCGGCCAGTCGATTACCCTTAAACAGGTGCCGTTGGATACGGTCAAAGTCAAGCTTTTAACCGAAAATCCGGATGAACTAGTCGTCAAGATAGAAGCGCCGGCTAAAGAAGAAGAGCCGGTAGTTGCCGCCGCTCCGGTCGCAGAAGTTGCCAAAGAAGGTGAACCGCCAGCCGCCGCTAAAGCTCCGGCAGGCGAGGAAGCGAAGCAACCAGTTCCGGATCAAGATAAAAAGCCCGCTCCCAAAAAAGCCTAGCCTGATCATCTTTATAAATTTGCCAGGAAAGATACGCTAACCGCAGTAATCCGTTTCTGGTTTCGGTTGTTTCGGCCATGGTTTTTTCCCAGGCTTCAATTTCCAGTTTGATTTGGCGGGGACGGTTAGCCAATTCTTCGGCGGCCTGCCGGGCTGTAATTGAATGGGGCCAGGCGGCCAGCCGATTCTTTGTCATCACTGCTTCCGATAGCGGCCAGACTGCCGCCAGCCCTTCAATCATTAATAAAAAAATAAGTAAACCCCGGGTTATTTTGGCCATCGGCTGGAAATCAATAATTTTTCTTGAGTTTCCGGCAGCTGCTGCCAGACTGCTTCGGTGACAAATGGCACAAACGGGTGGAGTAGTTTCAGAAACACCCGCAAGCCTTCCAGCAATGAAAACCGGGAAATTTTTCCCTGTTTAGCCTCTTCAATTTTTTCATCGCAGAACCAATGCCAAAATTTATGGTAAATCGTTTCGGCGGCGAGGCCGGGCCTTAAATCGTCCAGTTGTTTGGTCACCACTTTAATTAATTGAAGCAGCTCTTTTTTGAAAGTTGTATCAAAGGACTCTCCTTTACAAAGTGAAGGTGAGTCCTTACTGGAAATTATGTATCTGGCAGCATTCCAAACTTTATTTGTCAGGTTGCGCATGCCGCGGATTTTATCTTCACCGACGGCGTTATCCCGCCCGGCGGTCGTGCTCATGACTAAGGCCATTCGGAGAGCATCGGCGCCGTACTTGGCCACAATATCCAGAGGATTTAAAACATTGCCCTTGCTCTTGCTCATTTTTTGGCCTTTCGGGTCGCGGACCAAACCATGGAGGTAAACATTTTTGAACGGGACCTTGCCGGTTAAGTAAATTCCCATCATTAGCATCCGCATTACCCAAAACGGCAAAATGTCATAACCGGTTTCCATTAAATTCGTGGGGTAAAAACGGTCAAAGTCCCCGTTCCGGTTGGTTTTTAAAGTCGCCACCGGCCATTGGGCAGAACTAAACCAAGTGTCAAAAGTGTCAGAGTCCTGAATGAAATTTTTTCCGGGTGAGGTTTTAGAAACAACAAAATCATCCGAATCTCGCTTGTACCATACCGGCAGGCGGATACCCCAAACAATCTGCCGGGAAATATTCCAGTCTTTCAAAGTCACGAGCCAGTGTTTTAGAATTTTATCGTGACCGTTGCCGTAGATATTAACTTCGCCTTTTTTCAAAGCCGTCAAAGCTTTTTGGGTGAGCGGTTTTACCTTGATAAAAAACTGCTTCAGCGGCAGAGGTTCGATTGTCCGGCCGCAGCGGTAACATTTGCCCACAGAATTCCGGTAATTTTCATCGATTTTTTCCAAGTCCAGGTTTTTAATTACTGCCTCCCTGGCAACCTGGGTTTTAAGTCCTTTAAACTCTCCGGCCGCTTGGGTTAGCCGGCCGTTAAAATCAATGACTGCCTGTGGTTTCCCCAGTTCTTTTTCATGCCGTTTCCAAATTTCCCAGTCAGTTTGATCATGGTAGGGGGTGATTTTTAACATGCCGGTGCCGAATTCCAAATTCACACCCCGGTCTTCAATAATCGGCATTTCAATTTTCGTTAACGGGTTAATTGCCCGTTTGTCTTTTAATTTTTTTGCCAGCTGGTGTTTGGGGTTAATGGCAATTGCGATATCGGCGAAAATTGTTTCCGGCCTGGTGGTAGCCACAGTGATGTCATCATCATCAGTTAATTTATATTTTACATAATACAATTTGTTTTTTTCTTCCTGGTGGTTGACTTCCAGATTGGAAAAAGCCGTGCCGCAACGGGTGCAGTAGTTGACGAGCTTAAAATCACGGTAAACTAAACCATCGTGATAAAGTTTAATAAAAGTGTCCAGCACAAAATCGACGACGTCTTTATCGAGGGTAAATTTAGTCCGGTTCCAGTCGGCCGAAGCGCCCAGTTTTTTCATTTGTGACAAAGCCACTTCCGAATTTTCCTGAACATAGTTCCAAATCATTTGATATAAAGTTTTCCGGTCAAAATCAAACCGGCTTTTACCGTCTTTGGCCAGCTTTTTTTCAAACACGAATTGGGTCTCGATGCCGGCATGATCGGTTCCGGGCAGCCAGAGTGCGGCTTCACCCTTCATCCGGTGATAACGAAGGAGGATGTCTTCGATGGTGACAAACATGGCGTGGCCGACGTGTAATGGGTCGTTGGCGTTGGGTGGCGGCATGATAATCGTGTAGGGCTTGCCAGTTTTTGTCGGCTTAAACGCGCCGGATTTTCCCCAACGCCTATAGATTTCATCCTCAAATTTATCCGCCTGATAGGCTTTATCCATAATTGTCTATTATAATCGAATTATGAAGATTTTAGGAATTGATCCGGGGACAGCCAGATTGGGCTGGGGAGTGATTGATAATGAAGTCATGGTTGATTGTGGCTGTCTTGAAACTCCGCCCAAACAGCCGGAAGAAAAAAGACTAAGCTCATTGTTTATTAAATTAAACGAATTAATCAAACAGCATCGACCCGAAACGGCCGCCGTAGAAAAACTATTTTTTTTCAAAAACCAAACCACGCTGATTCCGGTCGCCCAAAGCCGGGGAGTGGTTTTACTGGCCGCCGCTCAAAATAACTTACCGGTGTTTTCTTATACGCCGCTGCAAATTAAACAGGCGGTGACCGGTTACGGCCGGGCGGAGAAAATCCAGGTTCAGCAAATGGTTAAATCAATTTTAAAACTTAAAATTATTCCGCGGCCGGACGATGCCGCCGATGCTTTAGCCGTGGCCCTAACGCACTCTTTCAGTTATAAGTTTAAATCTAGGGTAAAATAGATTTATGATTGCCCGATTAACCGGCAAGCCGGAACGATTAACCAGCGATTCAATTATTTTGGATGTTAACGGGGTGGGATATAAGGTTTCCATTGGCGGGAACACGGCAATGATTGAACCTCTGACTTTATTTATTCACACTCACGTGCGTGAAGACAGCCTGGATTTATACGGCTTTTTGACCAAAGAAGAATTACAGTTGTTTAAGCTGGTAATTAATATTTCCGGCATCGGCCCGCGCACCGGCATGCTGCTCCTTAATCAGGGAGTGGAGGCGGTTATGGCGGCGATTGCCAAAGCCGACGTTGACTTTTTTACTTCGATTCCCCGTTTGGGTAAAAAAAACGCCCAGAAAATAATTATCGAACTCAAGCCTAAATTAGGTGATATGACTGCTTTGGATTTAACCGGAGACACGAGCGAAACCAAAGATGCCATTAATGCCCTGGTCAATTTAGGTTTTCAACCTAAAGAAGCGCGGGCAGCCTTTCGACAAGCCGAAGGCGGGGATTTAGATACGAAAATAAAAGCGGCGCTTAAAAATTTAGGGAAAAATAAATGAAGCCGGATATTAAACGGGACCCGGAAGAATTAATGTTTCAGAGTTTACGGGCAATTGCCTGGGATGAATTCGTCGGCCAGGGAAAAATTAAGCAGGCTTTACGGGTGGCTTTGTCCGCCGCCAAAAAAAGAAAAGAAGCGGTCGAACACATTTTACTTTACGGCCCGCCGGGATTGGGGAAAACTACTCTGGCCCAATTAATTGCCAAAGATTTAAATGTTAATCTTCGGGCCACTTCCGGTCCGGCCCTGGAGCGGGCGGGCGATCTGGCTTCGCTTTTGACCAACTTAAACGACGGCGATATTTTTTTCATTGATGAGATTCACCGCTTAAGCAAAGTCGTTGAAGAAACGCTGTACCCGGCGATGGAGGATTATCACTTGGATATTGTCGTCGGCCAGGGGCCGTCGGCGCGGACCTTAAAATTAGATTTGCCCAAGTTTACTCTAATCGGGGCTACCACCCGGATCGGCCTGATTGCTTCACCCCTGCGTGACCGTTTCGGGATTGTTCACCGGTTAACTTTTTACGAGCCGGAAGAATTAATGATGGTTCTTAAAAATGCCGCCAAAAAATTAAAACTAAAGTTGAATGAAGCGGTGGCCAGGAACCTCGCCCGCCGGGCAAGGGGAACGCCGCGGATCGCTTTGAAGCTGTTAAAACGCTGCCGCGACCTGGCCCAATTAAAAGGCGAGACGGGGATAAGCCAAAAGGTTTTAGACGAGTCGCTTCAATTACTGGAAGTGGACGAAGTGGGTCTGGACGCCAATGACCGGCGATTGCTTTTAGCTTTGATTGATAAACACGAGGGTGGGCCGGTGGGATTGGAAACTTTGGCGGCGACGATCAGCGAAGACAAAGAAACGATTGAAGAAGTCATCGAGCCGTATTTATTGCAAATCGGTTTTTTGAAACGTTTACCCCGGGGCCGCGTGGCAACTGCATTGGCTTTTAATCACTTCGGAAGAAAGGTGCAAAAAAATTAGCTATGTGTAAACGCTTTAATTAATTAAAGTCTTGTCAGAGAGAAAAATACTCAAGAAATCCACCCCGGCCTAACCCGAAAGTGCTTTGAAAAAAACTAAACAACGGCACTAGTTAAAATATCTAAACCCTCTTTGAGTATTTCTTTTGGCGTGTTTAATGGAGGCATGATTTGAATAATCGTGTCATCGCTTTGTCTTAGGTATAAACCTTTTATAAAGGATTTCTCCACCACGGTTTTTGTCAATTGAGTATCGTTGAATTCCAAACCGATCTCCATACCTATACCCCGGATCTCTTTTATTAATGAACTGTGAATTTTAGTCTTTAATTCTTGCTGCAGCCACTGACCGTTAGCTTCGGCTGTTTCCCAAAGGCGGTTCCGTTTATGAATTTCCAAAACTTTTATAGCGGCAGAACAAGCCAAAGGCATCCAGGCGAGAGAGGATAATACTTTAGCCTGACCGATTAATCCTTTAATTTTTTCACCATTGACCAAACATGCCCCCATTGCGGCAACGCCATTTGTCATAGCTTTGGCTAAGGTAACAATATCCGGGATTACTTTCTCAATTTGATGACCAAAAAGTTTGCCTAAACGGCTAAAGCCGGTGCCGACTTCGTCCAAGATTAACATTGTCCCGTGCTTGTCCGTTAAATCGCGAACCGCACCTAAATACCCTTTGGGGGCGATTTTCATTGACCCCCAGCCGGTGACAATGCCCGCTTCAGTAATAATTGCGGCAACGTCTTTTTTAGCTAAAACCAGTTCAAGTTTTTCCAGAAACAAATCCAGCTCTTTTTGTGAGGCGGGAAAGTCCAACTTGATAAACTCGGCCACCAGAGGAGAAAGATGGCTAATGTATTCCGGTCGGTAACCTATTGATAAAGAACCGAAGGTTGAACCATGATAAGTGTCATTAAAGCCGATGACTTTTTTTCTGCCCGTCACCGCCCGGGCAATTTTAATCGCCTGTTCATTAGCTTCGGTGCCGCTGGTGACCCGGCAGACCGCGTCGAGTTCTTTGGGAAACTCAGCCATTAAGTTTTTAGCGTATTGTTCTTGAATATCGGTGGAAACCCAGGATGGGGCATAAGTATTTTTTTTAGCCTGATCAATAATTGCCTGATTAATTTCGGGAAGATTCCAGCCTAAATTGGCAGTATTCCAACCGGAGCTAAAATCAATTACCCTTTTGCCTTTATCGTCCCAAAGCAAGCTTCCTTGAGCCTTGGCTAATTTAAACTTCCATTCTAAAACCGGATTATAGACAAGGTGATTTTTGATCATAGGTGAATTATATCCCGCCGGTGCCGCGCAGGTAAACTGACTGCCAAGGTTGGTAGGCGGAATAAAAAGTTTTTTGGTGAAGAGTTTCCCCGTTTCTGGTGACGTTCCAGTCAAAGGCGGCTTTTCCGCCCCAAGCCGACCAGTCAACTTGTTTGACTGTGCCGGCGGGGAGAGTTGGGTCGTCCTGGTACAGCGGCGCCGGCGGCGGTACCCGG
>PCSQ01000097.1:20757-31110 GCA_002772455.1 Candidatus Beckwithbacteria bacterium CG23_combo_of_CG06-09_8_20_14_all_47_9
AATCAGCCGTGGTTTGGATCAGGACATAATTAACCGTGTCGTTTTTAAACTTAAAGTCGACACTGGGAGCAAAAACCGTGGCATCGAATCCGGGGGCAGAGTTTTGTTCGTAATAACCGACCCGGTATGAATGAGAATGGCGTTCCAGAATTTCCAAACCGGAGTTTAAAACTGCCCGAAATAGAGTGCTGGAAACTTGGCAAACGCCGCCGCCGTCTCCCAAAACCGTTCGCCCGTTTTTGATGATATAGGCTGCTTGATAACCGGTGCTGCTGCTGATATCGCCGACGGTTTGATTAAAAGAGAAAGTTTCTCCCGGAGCCACCAGTTGACCGTTTAAGCGTCCGGCGGCTAAAGCAATGTTGTGCCGGCGACCGGGAATTGAACCAAAAAAAGTCGATTCACCCTTACCCAGCAGTTCTTTGATACCCAGAGAGTTAACCGACTCGGTGGTTATTTTCGGGGCCGAGGTAATTATTGGTAAAGTGATTGTTTGTTCAGCCGCCGCGTCTTTAACTAATTGCTCTAACCCGGCAAGAATCATGGTTTTTGCGGTCGTCTCGTCAAGGATAAGGCCGTCGAGCGCCGGTTTAAACTCGCTGACTTGATTACCGTCAAATTGAAACACGGCGTCCTGGGCCGGACGGTTGATTTGACTGGCCAAGCGGGCGGCCAGGCTGGCAATTTCGGTTTCATTCCAGTCAGCCTCAAAACCGATTAAATTAAGCAGTTCCTGGTTTTTAACGGTAATGGTTTGTTTATCTAAAACTAGATTTAATTGCTTGGTTTTAACCGTTTCGGCCCGGGCTTGAGCGTTGACCAACAGCTCATTGTCCGTCGCGGCAATGACGATTTTTACCGGCATGACAATTGGGGTAAAATCCAAATTGGCCAGCTGAAGAACTATTTGTTCATAAAGTTGGTTTTCGTCGACGACCCGGCCGTTTTTACCGGGGATTAATTTAATAGCGCCGTCCGTTTGCCGTTCTAATCCCGGCAAAATTACCGGTTCAGTTACCGCGCCGGCAATCGAGCCTACCCCGGTTTTTAACTTGGTTTCATTAAAAATAAACTTGAGCGGTAAAACTTCCGGCTGCCACCAGCGCTGCCATTTTGCCTTAAATCCTCCCAGTAATCCGCGGCTGCGGCCTAGCAGGTAGGCGTCTTGAGCGGAAGTTTCGACTTGATAGATAAGGTTTAAATCGTTAAGGGCCAGCGGCCAGGATTGGCTGCCAAAAACCAAAGTCAGTTCCGGCAGGTTGGCCGGCAACTGGTCGTGAATGGCTTGTTGGGCTTGGGCTAGGGTTAAGTTGGAAACTTCTTGTTTGGCCACGAACACATGGGGATAGATTTTATGGTAATAAGCCAAGTGGTAAAGGGAGACCAAAAGGGAGGCGCTAACGGCCAAAACAGCCAGGGAAATAAATAGTTTATTGCTTCGCATAAGATAGCTGGTTAGAATGATAGCATATGCCCGATGAACCAGTCGAACCGCCGTTTCCCATCACTACCGGAACGCCGCCGCCAAAGGCAGATCAGCCCAGAGTTGAAACGACTCCTCCTCCGGGAGAACCAGTTGCTGTTACTGCTGCCGAGTCGCCGCTCAAACGCTTTTTGCCGTTTATCATCGGTTTTGGGGTAGTCCTCTTGCTGATTCTTTTAGTTGCAAAAGTAATTTTACCCAGATTCCAAAAACCCAAAACCCCGGATGTAATCTCGTTGACTTATTGGGGTTTGTGGGAGCCGGAAAATTTAATTACCCAGATAATCGATGATTACCGAAAGGTTCATCCGGATATTACTATTCAATACGTCCGTCAGTCGCCCAAAGATTATCGGGAAAGGCTGCAGTCGAGCTTGGCCAAGGGCGAGGGCCCGGACATTTTTAGATGGCACAATACCTGGCTGTCGATGTTAAAAAACGACCTAGCCCCGGTGCCTAACGAAGCTTATTCCGGGGGCGAGTTTGATACCGCCTTTTTCCCGATTGCCAAAAAAGACGTCTACATTTCCGGTAGTTACTTTGGCATACCCTTAGAATTCGACGCGCTGGCCTTATATATTAACGAGGATATTTTTGCCCAAAATCCGGATACTAAAGTTCCTACCACCTGGGATAATTTCCGGCAAATAGCGTTTAAGTTAACCCAAAGGGATAACCGGGGACAGATAACGCGCGGCGGAGCGGCCATGGGCACGACCAACAACGTGGATCATTTTTCGGACATTTTGGGTTTGATGATTCTGCAAAACGGCGGCGACCCGGGCAAGCCCGGCGAAGAAACCGTGACCGCGGCGCTCAAGTTTTACACCTTATTCTCCAAGCAGGACCGTTCCTGGAGCGAGGCGCTGCCTAACTCCACCTTGGCGTTTGCGACCGGTAAGGCGGCGATGATGCTGGCGCCGTCGTGGCGGGCGATTGAAATTAACCAGCAAAACCCTAAACTCAATTTTAAACTTTACCCGGTGCCGCAGCTGCCGGGCACCAATGTTGCCTGGGCGACTTACTGGGTGGAAGGGGTAGCCAAAAAATCGGCCAAGCAGGCGGCTGCCTGGGAATTTTTAAAGTATTTGAGCTCACCGGAAGTGCTGGCCAAAATGTACCAGTCGGCCAGCCAGTTGCGTTTGTTTGGCGAGCCCTATCCCCGTCAGGAAATGATGACCCAGCTGCAAGCCGATCCCTATAGCGGCGCGATTATGACCCAGGCTTTGTCGGCCCGGTCCTGGCCGATGGCCGCCAAAACGTTTGACAACGGTCTGAATGACCGGATTATTAAGTATTATGAAGACGCGATTAATGCTTATTTGGCCGACCAGGAAGAAAAACAGCTTTTAGAAGCTTTGACGAGCGGAGTTACCCAGGTTCTGTCCCAGTACGGTTTAGCCGCCGCCAGATAATGTTTAAGACGATCGCCTACGCGGATATTTTTGATTACCCGTTGACTGCCAGTGAAGTAAATCTTTGGTTAATTAAAGGGGATTCCCTGGCACCAGTGAAAAAAGGTTATTATTATTTGCCGGGACGGGAGGGCCTAATTGCATTACGCCGCCACCGCGAACGTTTTAGCCAATTAAAGTGGCCGATGGCCTACCGGACGGCAAAAATATTAAGTTTTATCCCTTCGGTAAAATTGGTAGCGGTTACCGGCGCCCTTGCCATGAATAATGCCGATAAAAATGACGACATTGATTTAATGATAATTACCGCCAAAAACCGCCTATGGCTGACCCGCTTACTAGCTTCAATATTATTATTTTCTCACCTGCGCCACGGTCAAAAAATTTACAACAAACTCTGTTTAAACTTATGGTTAGACGAAACCAATCTGGCAATTAAACAGCGCAATTTGTATATTGCCCATGAGATTTGCCAAGCCCGGTCGGTGTTGGACCGGGACGGCACTTATCAAAAATTTATTAAGGCCAATTTATGGTACAAACAATTCTTACCCAACTGGAAAATGTAGCCTACCGGCTGCAGCTTTGGTACATGAAGCCAAAGATGACGAGTGAGCGGGTTAGCCGGCATTTTGCTTTTTTTCATCCCCGGCCGACGGGAAAAATTGTGATGGAAGAATATAGGAAGCGCCTGCAGGGTCCGACCCTGAAGATTCTCATTACCGGCTGTTTTGACGTATTACACATCGAGCACAAAAAGTTTTTGCGGGCGGCTAAAGCTTTGGGCGGTCGGTTATTGGTTGGGGTGGAGACTGACGCCCGGGTGCGTCAGCTTAAAGGTCCGGGCCGGCCGGTTAATCAGCTAGCCGTTCGCCTGCGGGCCTTGCGGCGGTTGGGAATTGCTGATGAAGTTTTTACCTTGCCCAACCAGTTCAATGATTTAAATCATTTTACTAACCTGATTAAAAAGTTGCGCCCGGATATTTTAGCGGTTTCTTCGTCTACCCCCAATTTGCCGGTTAAAAGGAAGATAATGAAGCAAATCGGCGGCCGCGTCGTTGTGGTTTTGACCCATAATCCCAAAATCTCGACGACTAAGATGATAAAATCGAAGCATGGATAACTTTCAATTTCTTAACGACTATAAAGAACTGCAGTACACAATTATGTTTGACAAAATTATTAACCTGCCATTCGGCAGTGTTGGTTATTGTGCTGGAGAAGAATCAGCCTTTTGGAATCAGGCCATGGTAAATCAGGAATTAAACCAAGAACAATTGGAATTAATTGAAACAACATTGAAAAAACTTAAACGTCAACCGGCAGTCTACTTTGAAAATAGAAGTTCTTTAAACCCACTAAAAGAATTTTTACTTAAAAATCACTATAAGCACTATTTTGAAGATTGTTGGTTATTCCACCTCGGGGTGGAAACTAACATTGAGCGATTCGGACAAGTCAAGAAAGTTTTGACAGAGAGAGAGTTAGATATTTTTCTAAAAACTTTTGATGCTTGTTTTCAAAAAGGCGACCCGCAAAATCCTTATGGCGAACTGGGTGATTATCTAAAAATGGCCGAAAAAGTTTGGCGCCGGCATCAGGCAACAAACAGAATTGAATATTTTACGATTTTTTCCGAAGACGAGCCGGTTGGAGTATCGACGCTAACTAATTTTAAGCAGATCGGCTACATTTCCAATGTGGGCTCTTTAAGAAAGGTACGTGGTCAGGGTTTTGGTAAGCTGGTCACGCTTTATTGTGTGGATTTGTCTAAGAAAAGAGGGAATAAATATCACTGTTTAGCTACTGAAGAAGGAACTTATCCTCACGAATTTTATCAGCACATCGGTTTTATTAAAAAATTTTCTGCTGCATGCTATCTAAAAAAATAAAGGAAAAATACCATGCCAGTTTTGGCGGGACGTATATCCGCGACGCGGTTTTTGGCGCCAACGACGGAATCGTGACCACGTTTGCGGTCGTGGCCGGCGTGGCCGGAGCGAATTTACCCTTGTCGACAGTGTTGATTTTGGGCTTTGTCAATTTACTGGCCGATGGTTTGGCCATGGGCCTGGGAAATTATTTAGGGATGAAGTCAGAGCTTGATCTTGCCCTTCGAATTAAACAATCTCAACTGTTGCTGGCAGAAAAACGCGGCATGGCAACGTTTGTCTCTTTTGGTTTAGCGGGACTGTTTCCGTTGCTGCCATATGTTTTGGGCTTGCCCCAACCTTTTAATGCCTCGATTGTGGTGACAGGATTGACTTTATTCTTAGTTGGCAGCTTGCGCTCGATTATCACCAAAAAACCTTGGTTTAAAGCCGGACTGGAAATGTTATTTGTAGGTGCGATTGCCGCCGGCGCCGCCTTTGTTACCGGCCGATTGATTGAGAGATTAATTTAGTTATGGCAAAACGACAATTGAAGCCTCGAATTGTTAGCGAAAAGAAACTTAGAAAAATTCTTGATGCGTTGAAGAAAAGACACGGTCAGTTGTACAAAAAATTGGCTAAAAATTAACCCACAGGGTTGGACCTTGCAGGCCCCGACGATTTTTCCAGTTGGCTCAACGCCGTGGTGAAGTAGCCAATTTACAAACTGGCGTACTGGTGCAGGATGCTGCCGGCGAGAGTTTGGTAGGGCAAACCCAGCTTGGCAGCCTTTTTTTTAAGTCCGAAGTAAGTATTGAAACTCACCCGCAGATTAATATTTTTCTTTTTAGCCAATGTATTTTTAGCGGCTTCGGCCAACATTTTTTTTAAAGATTCCGAGGCCGGCTTGAATTTAATCCTGCCGGAATTTAAGGCATTCTCGATTTCCTGTTCATATTTATCAAGCACCAAATCTTTAAATGGATCAAATTTAGTGTTTTTGGTCATTTTTCTCCTTTAATAGCTTTTTAGTAAACTTGCGGCTGGCAAAAATGGTTTTAAGAAAACTTTTATTGTTGTTTTTGACATAGGGTATGACATAAATATAATTTTTGAATTTAACTAAATAGATTAGGATTTTATCTTTCGCTTCATCCCATTCAAACTCTAAAGTCATGATTAAATATTATGACATTATCTATTATTTGTTAACAATTTATTTCCCCATTGATTTTTGCAGAGAGAGTAGTATTTGGGTTGATGATAGAGAGAATGAGTTTAATTGTTGCAGGTTCTGCTAATCCGACTGGTGCGTTGGCTGAAACGATGGATTTTTGGGAGGGCCAAATAGCCGGGGTTGAGGCTGGAGCAGTGGTGGTTTTACGGGAACCTGGGCCTGGTGGTTGGTTGAGAATTAAGCCACAGGCGGACGTGGCAGATTTATTGGTAAAAGGCTTTACAGTAGTTGAAGTGTAAAAAACCACCCCTTGACAAAATTTCACTTCTTTTCTAAACTAGCACTTGTTAGCTTGGAGTGATAAATTAAAATTAGCCCGCCGACGGCGAGGCAATGGAGGAAAATTATGAAAGTTCAACCAGTCGCTGGTTATATTTTAGTCGAACCGGTCGCGGTCCAAAAGAAAACCGCCGCCGGTATTTATTTACCCGATTCCCATGACGAAAAACCCCAACAGGCCAAAGTGGTCGCCGTCGGTCCTGACGAAACCACCGACTCCGGCGCTAAGCGCCAGGCCCCCTGCAAAGTCGGCGACACGATTATCTACAAAAAATGGGGCGGCAACGAAGTCAAATTAGGCCTCACCGACAAAGACGAAATCTTATTTATAGAATTTAAAGACGTCCTCGCGATCGTCAAATAAAAGGAGTTATTTATGGCAAAACAACTGATTTTTTCTGAAGAAGCCCGGCAAAAATTGCTCCGGGGAATTAACCTTTTAGCTAAAGCAGTGGTCACCACCCTCGGTCCTAAAGGCCGGAACGTCGCCATCGACAAAAAATGGGGCGCGCCGAACATTGTTCATGATGGCGTCACCGTGGCCAAAGAAATTGAACTGGAAGATCCGTTTGAGAATATGGGGGCTCAACTGATTAAAGAAGCGGCCAGTAAAACCAATGATGTCGCCGGCGACGGCACCACCACCTCGACTTTGCTCGCCCAGGCGATTGTCTCCCGCGGTTTGAAAAACATTACCGCCGGGGCCAACCCGATGCTGGTTAAAAAAGGCATTGATAAAGGCGTGGACGCGGTCGTGGCTGAAATTAAAAAAATGAGCAAGCCGTTAAAAACAGACGAAGAAATTGCCCAAGTGGCGACTATTTCCGCGGGGGATCAGGCCATCGGCGCCAAGATTTCCGAGGCGTTGAAACGGGTCGGCCGCGACGGCGTCGTCGAAGTCGAGGAATCCAAGGGCTTTGAGATGTCCATTGACCACAAAGAAGGGATGGAATTCGACAACGGCTTTGTTTCCGCCTACTTTGTTACCAACCCGGACAAGATGGAATCGGAGATCGAGAATCCGGTAATTTTGATTACCGAGCAGAAAATCTCGGCCATTGCCGACCTTTTGCCCTTTTTAGAGGGGGCGGTCAAAGTCACCAAAAACATCGTTATTATTGCCGACGAAATCGACGGCGAAGCCTTGGCGACTTTGGTGGTCAATAAACTGCGCGGTGCGTTCAACTTGCTCGCGGTTAAAGCCCCGGGCTTTGGCGATCGGCGGAAAGCCATGCTCCAGGATATTGCCATTTTAACCGGCGGTACGTTGATTTCCGAAGACACTGGTCGAAAATTGGACTCGGTCACCGTTGAAGACTGCGGCCGGGCGGAAAAAGTCTGGGCTAACAAGGATAACTGCCGGATCATCGGCGGGAAGGGCGTAAAATCTGCCATCCAAGCCCGGATTGCCTCGATTAAAAAAGAGATGGATACGACCGACTCCGAGTTTGACAAAGAAAAACTCGCCGAGCGGTTGGCCAAATTGTCCGGCGGAGTGGCGGTCATCAACGTCGGCGCGGCCACGGAGATCGAGCTCAAGGAAACCAAAGAGCGCGTCAAAGACGCGGTCGAGGCGACCAAAGCGGCTGTCGAAGAAGGCATTGTTCCCGGCGGCGGCGTGACCCTGTTGCGGGCAGTCAAAGCCTTGGATAGTGTTAAAACTATCAATGAGGATGAAGCCGTCGGCTTGGATATCCTCCGGTTTGCTTTAAAACAGCCGGTAAGATTACTGGCTGAAAATTCCGGCGCCGAAGCCGGTTGGGTGATTAAAAAAGTCGAGGAAGGCAAAGCCGACTTTGGCTTTAACACCTACACTATGGAGTTCGGCTCGATGCTGGCCCAGGGAATTCTGGATCCGGCTAAAGTCACCCGGACGGCCCTGCAAAATGCCGCTTCGGTAGCGGGCATGATCCTGACCACCGAGTGTTTGATTTGCGACAAAAAAGAAGAAGATAAAGACAAAACACCATCTATGTCAGGCGGAATGGATGGCATGGGTGGAATGGGGATGTAAGGCGAAATAAACTAGATAATTAGGGCCGCTTATGCGGCCCTTTTTATTGGTGATTATGTTGAGGCAGCTCGATTTTATTTAACTTAATAACCTTAATGCCTCGGTGCAAAATATTTCTTTTGAGAAGGTTATTTTTAACTTTAATTAGTTTTTTTCGTTTATCTTCATGTCTTAGTAAACACCCGAAATGGTTAAGTAATTTCCAAACCGATTCTTTAGCAAAAATCGACAATCGCCAGCTGTTTTGATTATTGACGACACCGTTTTTACCAATATAGCCGGCCGGTTGAGAGACGGCTGGTTTTGGGGCATAAATATTGAGTTTTTTCAGTTGTTCCCAAGATTGGTAAAGAATATTTTTATCGTAAGTTTGAATTTCAAAACCGGCAAAATTTAACCGTGAGTTCCTATGAATAGTAACACAACCTTCGGCGTCGAAATAGCCGGCAAAGAAAGACAAAAAACACAGGGGGCAGTTTTTAATCCAGGCTTCGATAGAATCCTGTTTTGGCAGTAAAAAGTCAAAACTTCGATCAAGATAGACACATTGTTCAATCGTGCCTCTTTTGGCTAGGGTTGTGGTTACGCCGCCATAGTTTTTGAATAGACCGGTAATTAATTTTGCCTGGTTGGGTTTTGTGGTTGAGCCTCTGACAACTATGACTTGATTGGTATGATAAACATTTAAATCTCCTAAACGAAATCCGATTAAATAAGCTTTTTCTTTCAAAGAGCCGGTAAAAGGTAGCTTTTTATACCTTGAATATTTTCGGTGAAGATTACCTCGTGTTTTAATTTTTAATTGTTTGATTTTCTTTTCAATACCGCTTTTACTGAAACCAAATTTTTTGGCGATTTGAATTGCTGATAAGGGGTGATTGTAAAGTGAAGTTAACTTTTCTTTTGAGATTTTGATCGGCCGCCTTAATCCCAAATGTCCACGTGATTTTAAACTGAATCTTTTAAATCGATCAACTATTGTGCCATGGGAGCAGCCGTAAAAATCGGCAACCTGAAACATTGACCATTTCTTATGAAAATACAAATCTTTTAAGTCTTTCTTACTGATCAAAAACGGAATTGCGGGCATTAATTAAACAACTGGCCAAAGCGGGCAAGCCAATTAGCGAAAATGATATTTTGGACATTCACCGCCAGATTTTAAACAACATTGATGATAATAATGTCGGCAGATATCGATCAGTGCCGGTCAGAATTGCCGGTTCGACGGTGATTCTGCCTAATAGGTTAAAAGTGCCGGAGTTGATGGAAAAGTTGGTTACTTGGTTAAAATCAGTTAAAGACAGCCCAATTAGAATTGCCGCGGAAATCCACTATAAATTAGTCAGCATCCATCCGTTTACTGACGGCAACGGCCGGACGGCTCGATTGTTGATGAACCTGTTTTTGCTGAAAGCCGGTTATCCGGCGGCAGTGATCAAAAAAGAAGAACGGCTGAAATATCTAAACAGCTTGGAAAAAGCCCAGTTGGGCGGCAGCTTAGACGACTATTATGAGTTAATTTACGCGGCGGTTGATCGGTCTTTGGAGATTTACCTGAAAGCGGCGGGAAGCAAATCGGCCAGACCGGTAAAATCCAAGTTATTAAAAATCGGCGAACTGGCCAAATTATCCGGCGAGTCGGTGGCCACGATCAGATTTTGGACAAAATCCGGCCTGTTGCCGTTAGCTGGCAAAACCCGCGGCGGTTACCAGCTTTATAATCAGGCCTTGCTGGAGCGGATTAAAACCATCAGAAAACTGCAAAAAGAGAAACGCCTGACAATTAGGGAAATTAAAGATAAAATAGACAAATGAAGCCAAATTTATTGTTTTTGACTTGTGCTAACCAAGAAGAGGCCGACAAAATTGCCCAAGCGCTGTTGGAAAAGAAATTAGTCGTTTGTGTTAAAAAATCGCCGGTTAACTCGGATTTTCTCTGGCAGGGTAAAATCGACCACGCCAGCGAGATTTTACTGGTGATGGATTCGAGCGAAGAGTTATTTGATCAGGCTGAACAAGAAGTTAAGCGGCTACATAGTTACGACACGCCG
>PCSQ01000097.1:31194-31460 GCA_002772455.1 Candidatus Beckwithbacteria bacterium CG23_combo_of_CG06-09_8_20_14_all_47_9
TTACTTGAAGGTTTTGCCACCCGGTCGGAATTTATCCGCAATTTAATCCGGCGCTATTTATTTCCGGAAACTAAATTTGAGGTGTTTAAGCCGCGGCCACTTACAGAGATTAAAGCCGGTTTTAAGGCGACCGGTAAATATAACCAGAAGTTTATTAACAGTGTGATTAAGGGGCTGGAAAAATCTTCTTTTTATGGAGATAAAGCCATTAAGGTCTGATTTATTGCGGTATTTGAAAAAACACAACCTGGTCAAGAAATTTGTTA
>PCSQ01000130.1 GCA_002772455.1 Candidatus Beckwithbacteria bacterium CG23_combo_of_CG06-09_8_20_14_all_47_9
CGTCCCCAAGAATAAACCGCCGTAAGTATAATTCAAGGCGGTTAAAAACAAATAATAAGCGGCAGAAGTATTACCTAAAAAATGGGAAAGAATGAATAGAATTATGGCAATTAAATGAACTACATTTACTGATTTCATTTGGCCTCCTGACAATTGGTGGCTAATTTATAACCGGCGGCTTGAGCCTCGGCTTCGCTGCAGAAAAATTCTTCGCCGCGGTCAAAGTCGATGACGACCCGTTTATAGTCGCGACAAGACTCTAAATGGTAAGATTTTTTGTGGGTGTCTTCGTCGATGTTGCCCTTGATTTTACAGTCGGGGTTTTCCGGTTCGGCGTCGGTACAATTCATGCCGAAGATCCCCTGCTGGTTTTCCCGGGCATATTTATAGGCGGCTTTTAAGGCTTCTTTTTTAGAGTTAGGGTTATAGTGAAGCCGGCCCCAGCCTTCTTTAACCATGATTTCGTTAATCAATTTATTGCCTTGATAAACTAAACCGTTGTCACGGTTATATTCCTCATAAGTCAATTCTTTAACCGTGACGAATTTATCCAAAATTAACTCCTCGAGGCGTTGTTTGGCTTCATCGGCACCGCACAAACCAATTTCCGGGCTTTCGACATCCAGCAGTCTGACCCGGGTGCCGTTTTTTAAATCAAACGTGTCGCCGTCCCAAACTTTAACGACCGTGTTGCCGGAATAGTAATTCCAACCGAAAAAAGCGTTAGTAATTAACGAAGCGGTAACGATGATCCGAACCAACCAGTGCCGGGCCATTGATTTAGTGTAGCACGAAAACAAAAATCCGGCCTTGAGGTATTTTCATGCTCGGCTTACGCCGGCACTATCGTTCCCGCTGCTGCCTTTCACGGTTCTGTTCGGGATGGGAAGAAGTGGTACGACAGCGCTCAAAAGACCGGAATATCAGTATATCACGGACTCGTTGAAAAGTGAAGAGAATATAAAGTCTATTATGTCTAATTTCAATCAACCGATTAGTACAGCTAGGCTTAAAGCCTTACGGCTCTTGCACCGGCTGCCTATCAACCTGGTAGTCTACCAGGGGTTTATAGGGATTCCTTATCTTAGGATGGGCTTCCCGCTTAGATGCTTTCAGCGGTTATCCCGAACCAGTGTAGCTACCCTGCAATGCTCTTGATAGAACAACAGGCACACTAGGGACTGACTCAACCCGGTCCTCTCGTCACGAAATCCTTTATTACTAAAGGCGCAGACTATACCTTTACCTTGCCCCGATTTTCATCGAGGGTTAGGTACTTGCCGTGTTATGGACGTTATAAATTTTACTGATTAACAGTAAGAACAATCCATCTTCATCCACGATCCGACTATCGTCGTGATCGGGAATCCAGTCGTTAAGGGGAAATCAAACCAAGTTTCAACAAAGCTT
>PCSQ01000096.1:0-1364 GCA_002772455.1 Candidatus Beckwithbacteria bacterium CG23_combo_of_CG06-09_8_20_14_all_47_9
GTTTTTAGAATATTTAGGGAAAACCAAAAAGCCGATTATTTTATCTACCGGCATGGCCACAATTGAAGAAATTAAATTCGCGGTTGAGACTATCGAAACGACAGGGAATAAAAATATAATTATCCTTCACTGCACCACTAACTATCCTTGCCCGGACAAGGAAGCCAATATTTTAGCCATGCAGGATATTCAGAAACACTTCCCGGATTATCCGGTCGGCTTTTCCGATCATACCGAAGGGATTGTGGCACCGCTTATTGCCGCTGCTTTCGGCGCCACCGTAATTGAAAAACATTTCACTTTGGACCGGAATTTACCCGGGCCGGACCAGAAAAACTCGCTGGAACCGCAAGAATTAAAAGAGATGGTTGCCGGAATCCGGCGGGTACCCAATTTATTAGGCAGCGGTAAAAAAGAACCATTTCCCAGCGAATTAACGATTGCCGAGATGGCCAGGAAAGCAGTCATTGCCAGCCAAGACATTCCGGCCGGGACGAAAATCACTAGCGCCATGCTGACGATTAAACGGCCGGCCAAAGGCGGTTTAGCCCCGGAAATGATCAAAGAAATTATCGGCAAGGCGGCAAAACGAGATATTCAGGCTGATACCCAAATCCAAGCGACTGACTTCTAGTGTGCTAAAATAGCTTCATGAGGAAAATCTGTTATTTAACCGGAACGCGGGCAGAATTCGGCTTGATGCAAAAAATCCTTCAAGAAATAGAGGCAGACAATAAACTGGAATTAATTTTACTGGCTGCCGGAATGCACTTACTGAAAGAGTTCGGCGAAACAATTAACAAAGTTAAAGCTGAATTCCCCCAAGTAAAAATTATTGACGCTACCTATGAAGACGACAGCCGTTTATCCATGGCCCGTTTCGTGGGCCGGGCTCTCAGTCAGTTGGTTGAAACCTTAGACAAAACTAAGCCGGATTTGGTTTTGGTCCTGGGTGACCGGGGCGAACAACTGGCAATGGCATTGGCGGCAGCATACTTGAATATTCCACTGATTCACCTGCATGGAGGGGAAATTACGACCACTGTCGACAATAAGGCCAGAAATTCCATCAGTATGTTGGCAGACTGGCATTTAACTGCCTCAAAGCTAGCCAGAAAAAGATTAATCAAAATGGGAGTAGATAAAAAAAGAATTAAAGTCGTCGGTGCGCCGGGATTGGACCAAATCCAAGACTTGCCTGTGGCTTCAAAAAAGGATTGTCTGGTAGTCCTCCAGCACCCGGATGAAAAAGAAGAGGAGGCTGCTTGGCAGATGCAACAGACTCTGGAAGCGGTGGTGGAATTTAAGCTGCCGGTGAAAGTAATTTACCCGAATGCTGATGCCGGCGGCCGAAGCATGATTGC
>PCSQ01000096.1:1420-4148 GCA_002772455.1 Candidatus Beckwithbacteria bacterium CG23_combo_of_CG06-09_8_20_14_all_47_9
TCCCGGGCTTTAATCGGGAACAGTTCGGCCGGCTTGATTGAAGCTCCGTCTCTTAACTTAGCGGCGGTCAACATCGGTCCAAGACAGAAAGGCCGGGAACAGGCTAAAAATGTGATTAATGTTGATTACAATCGGAAACAAATCATCAAAGCTATTAGTAAAACTTTAAGCTGGCGGTTAAAAAATATTAAAAATCTGTATGGCGATGGGAACACCGCTAAAAAAGTGCTAAAATTTTTAAAATTATTATTGACTAAACAAAGATATGAAAACAAATAAAGTGCATAAATATTGGGAGAATCAAAATAATCCATCAATGGAAGATAAATTTCTATTAAATCTTGAAATAAATTTGATAAAAAAACAACTTGGTCCAGGGAAAATACTTGATGTTGGTTGCGGAGAGGGAGAAGGAACTTATGCTTATTCAAAAATAAAAGGAGTAATTATTGAGGGAATTGACTATTCTGAAACAAGATTAAAAATGGCAAGAAAAAATTTTCCTGGAATTAATTTTAAAAAAATAGATTTATTGCAGAAATATAAATTAAATAAATATGACTATATAATTTCTCAAAGATGTTTAATTAATCTAATAAATTGGACTCAACAAAAAAAAGTCATTAAAGATTTAATTGCTTTATTAAAACCAAATGGAAAATTAATTTTACTAGAAGGAAGTAAACAGGGAGTAATTGAGTTAAATAAATTTAGAGCAAAATTAAATTTAAAACCAATATCTATCAGATGGCATAATAAATTTATAGATGACAACAATCTAATTAATGCAAAATTTGTACTTACCGGAAACCTTGGTGGATATTTTCTATTAACACGCGGAATTAGTCCCTTTTTTAAACCTAATCCTAATTGGAATTGCACATTTAATAAATTAGCAACAAAAATCGAAATGGATTCTAAATTTTCCAGGTTAAAATTATGGATTTACCAAAAATAACAATTAAATGAAACAAATTTTATTAGGACCGCCGCAGATTGATAAAGCTGATGTACAGGCCGTAGCTAAAGTGGTCAAATCCGGGAATTTAAGCTTGGGCGAAGAAACAATTAAGTTTGAACAGGAAATGGCTAAATTTGTGGGCGCCAAATACGCTGCGGCCACCAGCAGCGGCACCACCGCCCTGCATTTAGCGGTTGTGGCCGGCGGGATTAAAGCCGGAGACGAAGTGATTACTTCCCCATTTTCCTTTGTGGCTTCCACTAACTGTTTTTTATACGAAAAGGCCGTGCCGAAATACGTGGATATCAATCCGCAAACCTTTAATCTGGATGTCAATAAAATTGAAAAGGCTATTACTCGTAAAACCAAGGCGATTGTCGGTGTGGATATCTTTGGTTATCCTGCCGAATGGGAACAAATTTTAGCGATTGCCAAAAAACATCGTTTATTAGTCATCGAAGACGCGGCCGAAGCCTTAGGCGCTAAATACCAAGGCAAAAAACTGGGGAGCCTGGGCCACCCGACCGTGTTTGCTTTCTACCCCAATAAACAGATGACGACCGCCGAAGGCGGCGCTTTGGTTACCAACGATCAGAGTCAATATAAATTAATAAAAGGACTATTGAATCAAGGCCGGGGACCAAACTTAAACTGGCTCAAACATTTATATCTGGGCTACAACTACCGCTTAACGGAAATTCAGGCCGCCTTAGGCCGATCACAGCTTAAAAAACTGCCCCGGTTTCTTTCTAAACGCAATCAAGTAGTCAAATGGTATAACCAGCGACTGGTTAAGGTACCCGGTGTAATTTTAATGCAGGCCAATGACCCGGATCATGAACGCAGCTGGTTTGTCTACGTGGTCCGCCTGGATAAAAACATTGATCGGAACAAGGTGATCCAAAAATTAGGCAATGCCGGAATCCCCAGTAAAGCCTACCTGCCCTCAATCCACTTACAACCATACATGAAACCTTTCGGCTTTAAGACCGGAGATTTCCCCGTTTCCGAATCAGTCTCCGCCTCGACTTTAGCGTTACCATTTTATACCGCCATGAAGGAATCCACAGTCAATCAAGTTTGTGAGACACTAAAAAAAGTTTTAAAATAGAGATATGATCCACCCCAAAATTACTAACAAAATTATTTTGATAACCGGCGGCATCGGATCCATCGGCGCCGAATTGGTAAAGAACGTTCTTAATTTCCAGCCTAAACAAATCAGGATTTTGGATAATAATGAGTTCGGGCTGTTTACCGCGATGCATCAATATCAAGGACAGAAAAATTTGCGCTTCCTTTTGGGCGACGTCCGCGACAAAGACCGGGTTAATTGGGCAATGCCAGGAACAGACACGGTCTTCCACACTGCCGCCTTAAAACACGTCGCCTTAAATGAATATTCTCCGTTTGAATCAGTTAAGACCAATGTTTTGGGAACTCAAAATCTGCTGGAGGCGGCCTTGAATAATAACGTTACCACCTTTATCAACATTTCCACCGACAAAGCCGCCAATCCGACCAGCACCATGGGCGCCTCCAAGCTTTTAGCCGAACGCCTGACCGTCGGCGCCGATTATTACAAAGGCAAGCTGGAGACGGCTTTTGCCAGCGTCCGCTTTGGTAATGTCTTAAATTCCTCCGGTTCAGTCATTCCGATATTTTTGGAGCAGATTAAAGCCGGCAGACCGGTGACCGTTACCGATAAAAATATGGTCCGCTACTTTATGACCATCCCCGACGCGGTCGAACTAATTCTCAAAGCGG
>PCSQ01000096.1:4260-11108 GCA_002772455.1 Candidatus Beckwithbacteria bacterium CG23_combo_of_CG06-09_8_20_14_all_47_9
CACCAAAGATAATTGGGAATATTATCGGAAAAACGGCGGCCGGCCGGTGCCGGAAAACGGCGTCGAACCCAAAGAATTTTTAACCAAAGAACAGATCAAGCAACTATTAATTAAAACTAATATAATTTAAGTGAAGTTTTATCTTTTTGGCCACGGTTCAATCGGCTCAAGGCACTTAAAAAACCTGACTGAATTGGGTCATCAGGAAACCACTAGCCAAGCAGAGGCCGATGGTTTTTTAATTTGCAACCCGACCGCTTACCATCTAGAAACTGCTCTTAAAATAACCCGGTATAATAAACCGATTTTTATTGAAAAACCCATATCTCATAATTTGAACGGGCTGGATAAATTAACCGGTAAAATTTTAGTCGGCTATTGCCTGCATTTCGACCAATCCCTAAAATTTTTTAAACAAAAAATTGCCGGCAAAAAAATTATTAAAGTCACAATTGTCTGCCGGAGTTGGCTGCCGGACTGGCACCCGGACAAAGACTACCGCCAAAGTTATTCGGCCAAAAAAGATTTGGGCGGCGGGGTTCTCTTAGACCTATCCCACGAAATCGATTACGCCTTATGGTTTTTCGGTCCGGTAAAAAAAGTCACCGCCAAATTACAAATGGCGCCGGAACTGCAAATAGAAACCGAGTCAATTGCCGATTTAAACTTGGACTTTGTTTCCGGTGTTAATGCAAAAATTTACCTCTCTTTTGCCAGTCATAAAAACGAACGCTACTGTGAAGTCGTGACTGATTCCGGGACACTACGCTGGGACTATCAACCCAATAATGATATGTACCTGGCCGAAATAAAGCATTTTATTGATGTCTGCCAAGGTAAAGCCAAACCGCTGGTCACGGTTTCCGATGGCATTAATATCCTCAAAGTTATCGAAGCCGCCAAAAATCAATGAACCGCTATAATTTCTGGTTTTTGACTACTGAAGTTACCTTACTGATTGTCGGTAAATACTTATTAAATACCGGCATTCACCCTTATTTTTACGCTTTGGTTACCGGAGTTACCGCCGGATTGGTAATTTTAATTTGGCTTCACCTTCGGATAAGGCTTAATTCTCTTCTTGTCAGCCTGCCGACTATTTTATTCTTCACCATCGCCAACTCTTTGGGTTTTGCGGCTCTAAAACTTACCAGTCTAACCAATTACAACTTTATTATTCAGATCAGTTTATTGATCATGCCGCTTTTTTACTCCTCAAAGAAACCATGAACCCTCATCAGTTTCTGGGAGCGGGATTAATCATGGCGTCGATATTAGTTTATAATTGGTACAGAAAAATTAAAACATGAAGCAACTCAAACGACCTGTTATCTATGCGTTCATTGACAGCCAAAACCTAAATTTGGGAACAAGCAAAAATCTTTACAAAAACAAGAAGCTCATTTACCAAGGCTGGAAATTGGATTTTAGAAAATTCCACCGATATTTAAGGGGCAAATTTAAAGTCGGTAAAACTTTTTTGTTTATTGGCTATATCGAAAAAAATCAAAAACTTTACCGGTTCTTGCGCGGCTGCGGCTATACCTTAGTCTTTAAACCGACGACTAAAGACAACCACGGTAAATTTAAAGGCAATGTCGATGCCGAACTGGTTTTGCACTGCGCGGCAATCGAGTTTACCAAATATAACCAAGCGATTATAGTCGCCGGCGACGGCGACTATCACTGTTTGCTCGAATATTTGGAATCGCAAAACAAACTCTTTAAACTGATTATTCCTAATCGTTATTCCGAATCCAGATTGTTAAGTAGATTCCAAAATTATAAAATCTTTTTATACCGAGAGAAAAATAATTTGATTTATACCAATAAAAATGGGAGGCGTCACGCATAAACACTTAGTTTATGGGTCGTATTCTCCCTAATGATTAAATTTAATATACAAACAATTACCATTTTTGTCAAGTTAATAAGTTTATGATCCTCGCCGTCATTCCCGCCCGGAGCGGGTCAAAATCAGTTAAAGACAAAAACATTCGGCCTTTGGGCGGCCGCCCCTTAATGGCCTGGTCGATTAAAGCCGCCCTGGCTTGCCAGCAAATCGATAAAGTGGTCGTTTCAACCGATTCGGAAAAATACGCCCAACTAGCCCAGTTTTATGGAGCGGAAATAATTATGCGGCCGGCAGAACTGGCTCAAGATGACACCCCAATGATCCCGGTTTTGCAACATGCCCTTAATGAAGTTAAACCATCGGCTGATTTAATCGTCTTGCTTGATCCGACTTCACCCCTGCGAACAGTTAAAGATATTGAGTTATGTTTGGAAAAAATTAACCTGCCAGAGACCGATTCGGTGGTAACAGTTACCGAAGCCGAGCATAATCCCTATTACGTCATGTGCCAAATCGAAAATGACTACCTTCACTACCCACTGATCAAGCCCTCTCAGGCAATTCACCGACGCCAGGATGCACCCAAAGTTTACCGCTTAAACGCCGGGGTTTATGTGATCAAAAAACAAATTATAAAAGACGGCAATATCTTTACCGCCAAAACCAGAATCGTAAAAATGCCGCAAATAAGGTCCAGCCACATCGACAATGAACTTGATTTCAAATATGCCGATTGGCTGATAAAGGAGAAACATGTCAAAGTCGATTTTTAACTTAGAAGGTAAAGTCGTGTTAATTACCGGCGCCGCCGGCATTCAGGGGCCGGAACACGTTAAGGCTTTTACTGCCGCCGGCGCCAAGGTGATTGCTACTGATATTAAAGAACTAGACGTCACCAGTACTGACTCGATTAATCAGGCGGTAAAGAAAATTATCGGGGAATACGGCCGGATTGACGTTTTAGTCAACAACGCCGGCGCTACCGGCAAATATGCCGCTGACTGGGACCAAATTATTAAAGTCAATCTGACCGGCACTTATCTCTGCTGTCAAATCATCGGCGCGGCCATGAAACAAGGCTCAATCATTAATGTCAGTTCTATTTACGGCTTGGTCGGCCCGGATTTATCCATGTATGAGCAAGCCGAATACGCCGGCAAGCCCATGGGCGTGTCCGCCGGATACGCCGCCTCCAAGGGCGGCGTTATTGCCTTAACCAAATATTTTGCCAGTTTATATGCCCCGAAAATCCGGGTTAACTGCGTTACCCCCGGGGGCATTTTTGACAATCAGGACGAAAACTTTGTTAAAAAATACTCGGCCAAAACCATGCTCGGCCGGATGGCCAAACGTAATGAGGTTTCCGGGGCTTTATTGTACCTAGCCTCGGATTTATCCAGTTACGTTACCGGGGCTAATTTGGCTATTGATGGCGGCTTAACTGCCCGGGCATGAAACGGTTAAACCTTTTGGCAGTCGCTCTTTGGCTAGCCATCGGCATTTACGGTATTTTTTACAACATCACTTACATTGACGAAGCCAAATACTTAATCAAAGGCTGGCTGATAACTACCGGCCAAGTCGGTTATTATTCGACGCCGGAATTCTTCTACCAGCATATGCCGGGCGGCCTGTTATGGTACGGGCTTGGTCAAAAACTTTTCGGTCCCAGCCTGCTTGTTGCCCGGTTCCAATCGTTTTTTATCGGCTTGCTAATTATCTACTTTACCTACCGGCTGGCAAAAACGATCAAGCCTCAAGCGGGAAAATTAATCCTGCCGGTTCTGGCGCTGTCGCCGGTGGCGATTCTTTACTACTCCTCGGCCGTACCTCAATCTTTGGCGGCGCTGACCTTGATATTGGGTTTTTATAATTTATTTAAAAATAAAAATTACTGGGCCACTTTTTGGTTTACCATGGCTTTTATTGTCCGGGAAAATTTTTTATTTACCCTGATTCTATATTTAATTTACCAGCGCCACCGCCGACTGAAACAACTGGCATTATCGCTGTTGGTGATTGCCGCTTTCGTTATTCCCGGCTGGCCGGGAATAACTAATGTTTTCAAAAACTTTCCCGGCATATCTTGGTTACTGCCGGTCAGTGGTAACGAAAAAGAAATTCTCAGCCTAAGTTTCCAACAGCAAACACATTCTTTTTCCTTATATCTGACCGCAGCCAAAGAATTTATTGCAATTTTCTTTAGCTGGTTGATAATCATGGCCTTGGCCGCCAGACAGCCTTGGCCAAAAATTAAGCACTGGAATTTCTTGGTGGCTGTTTTCTGTTTTAATTTTCTGGCCCACGCCTGGTCGGCTTTTAATCTGTCTCCCCGGGCCATTGTGCCATACTTTGCCTATATAGCCCCGCTGGCTTCCGTAATTGCTTCTGCTTGGCTGGTTAAAACAAGGTTAAAATTATTTTGGCTTTTTCCCGCCGCCGCGACCGGATTGATTTTCGCCAGCCTGTGGCAACCGCCGGGAAAAATTAACACTATAACTGCCATGAACCGCGCCGCCGCCGAAATTAATACTCTGGCGGAAAACAAAACTAGAACTATCTGGATCGCCGAACCAATAACTTTATACTTAAACGGCAAGGTTTCCTACTATCCGCTCATCAACCACACTAATTTTTATAAACCCAGCAACGACACGGCCACAATTAAAGCCTTGGGTTTTTGGAATCAAACACTCCTGGACCAATGGCTAAAAGAAGCTGACTTATTAGTGCTGGACCCCAACCGTCTTGCCTTGGCCAAAATCGAACTCAAACCGGAACTGGAAGCCAACTGGGAAAAAATTACTCCACCGGCAACGGTATGGCCGCCAGGTTTAGAATTCTATTTACCCAAAAGCCAGGCTACAACTTTTCCGGATGCCTCACCTTCGGAATAATGAATAAACCGATCACTGGCTTTTCTGGCCCGGAGCAACTGTCGTTTTGTCTTCGGATCACCGGAATTAATTAATATTTTCAGCCAGCGGATTAATTCTGTTTTACTGGTCACTTCTACCGCCCCGCCCGGTTTAATAATCGGTAAAAAATAATTGTAATCTTTCTTAAACGGATTGATCGCAATTACCGGCCGGTTGAGCATAATCGCCTCAAATACAGTAAACGACCAGGTCTGCAACACTACACTGCTGGCATGGATTAAATCCAATAAGCTAATTTGATTATTATCGGCCACTACCACGTTTTTTATCCCCCATTCATTTATTTCCTCCAGCACCCGGTAACGCTTCTCTGTCGGGTGCGGCTTAACCACCAATGTCAGGCCGGGAATTTTTTTTACCGCCTCTGCGGCCATGGCCACAAAAGCCTGCTTTTCCTCTCTGGGAATCATCCAGGTCGGCCGGAAAGATATCAGTAAAACAATTTTTTGCTGAGAGGGCAGATTCAGCTGACGGTAAACCATGCGCTTATTGGCTAAATGCCGGTTTTCGGCTACATTTTCTTTTACCAAATCACCGCCAAGAAATATTTTTCTAGCCGGCACGCCCAAATCGATCAATTGTTGCCGGATATATTCACCGACCACTACCACCTTGTCGGCAGACATATAAGGATTAATCGCCGCCAGATCCACCATGGTATTGGGCGACACTAAAATCGACGGCACCCGGTATTTTTTGGCAACAACTGCCAAAGCCAACTCGGTCAGGCGCACATCGGAAACCACTATCACTCCTTTTGGCTTGGTCAACCGAAACAAGTTATCAGCCGCTAAAAGATATAATTGCGCCAACCGCATCATTTGGTTAATCATGTCCGGTACGGTTGCAACAGTTAAAAAATAAAACCAGTCATCGATATTATCAATCCTCTTAGGCATCAATGTGGCAAAATTAACAGTTTGGAAATTAATTTTGGCTTTATTGCCTAAATAGCTGGCCAAAAAACACGGCTCAATTTTTTCCTGGTATAAACTCGATAACGTCGGACCTAAATTGCCAATGTCAGTAATCAATTCCGGATTTTCCCCTCTCTCTTTCAATCTCTTAAAAACCGGCATTAAAGTTTTTAAATGGCGGTAAAAATCAGCGCTTAATAACACCGCGTTCTTTTTTACCGATCTCACAGGCTGACGGGAATTAAGTAAAAAATTATCATACTTTGTCCGGTATTCCCGGTTGATTAAAAACCGCTGCAGCCGCTGTTGCAACCTGCTTAAGCAAAACCAGGAAAATTGCCTAACTGTTAATTTCATCTCCCTGGCCAAAAAAACTGCGGTTTGTTCATGGAAAGATTTTCCCGCCACTACCACCACATCAGGCTTAACTTCTTTTATGGCCCGCTCAAATACTTGGAGGTAAATAAAATAATGGTAGGTTAAGTAAACGGTCAGCTTAGTCATAAACAGTTCGGTTGCCGGCAAACCATTAACCGTTCGGGCAAGTTTTTTAGCCAACTTTGAAGTAGCTTGCCAATAACGAGTCCTGTCCCGGGAGTAATCAACCCGGGACAATATATCGCCAAAATAATGAACATTGTTTCCGGTAAAACCCAAACCGTTGGTTACCAGTAAATCAACTTGATAAAAAGGCCTTAATAATAATTTAATTAACCGGATCCGCCACCGATGCCAAAACAAATAAACCCAGGCATAGGACCGCCCCAAAAACTTGCTCAAAGTCTGAATTTTCACTACATCTTCAGTGATGATTAACAAATGTTTCATTTCAGACTATTATAGCTTAATGCTGACCTTAAGAATTATTCCCAAACTCGAGGTAAAAAACGAAAGCTTAATTAAGGGAGTCCACCTTGAAGGTTTAAGAATCGTCGGCAAACCGGAAGAAGCGGCCTTGCGCTACGCGGCCGATGGCGCCGACGAAATAATTTATATCGATCTGGTTGCCAGTTTATACCGGCGGCAAAACTGGATCAATATTGTCCGCCGAACCGCCGGGCAAATCTATATTCCCCTAACAGTCGGCGGCGGCATCCGTTCGGTTGATGATGCTAAGCTTTTTATGCGCGCTGGTGC
>PCSQ01000066.1 GCA_002772455.1 Candidatus Beckwithbacteria bacterium CG23_combo_of_CG06-09_8_20_14_all_47_9
ATTCCGGCGGCTTTCAGGTAATGAGCCTGGCTAAAAAGGGCTCGGGTAAAGTGACTGATGAAGGAGTGTCGTTCCACCTGAATAAAAAGAAAAAGATTTTGCTGACACCGGAAAAGTCGATCGATTTTCAGTTAAAGTTGAAGACCGATTTACTGGTGGTGCTGGATGATTTTACCCCGCCGGATGCCAGCCGTAAGGAGGCCGAGGCCACGGTTAAGCGGACGATCGGGTGGGCGGTAAGAAGTAAGGCTGAATTTGATAAACAGTGCGCCGGTAGAAAAGATAAGCCGTATTTAGTCGGCGTGGTCCAGGGCGGATTTTTCCCGGACTTAAGAAAGGAGTGCAGTTTGCGGTTGGCGGAAATTGGCTTTGACGGTTTTGGTTACGGCGGCTGGCCGATGAGAAGCGACGGACAATTTGATTACGAATCGGCACAAATTATCGCGGACAACACGCCCAAAGACAGCTGGCTTTATGGTTTGGGGATCGGCAAACCGGATGAAATTACTAATCTCGCGAAAATGGGCTACCAAATTTTTGACTGCGTTTTGCCGACGCGCGACGCGCGCCATGGCCGGCTGTACGTTAGCGCGGCCAACGAGAAAGGCTTTGCTTATTTCAATCCGGATAAAGAGCGGCATTATTACGATAATACGGCCGTGGATTCGAATTGCGACTGCTTGCTGTGCACCCATTACAGCCGGGCCTATTTGCGACATTTATTTAAGATAAAGGATTTAACCGCGGTTCGTTTGGCGACGATCCACAATTTACGCTTTTACTCCCGGTTGATGGAAAGACTTCAGGGAGAGTCCCTCAAGTGATATAGTGAAACTAAATGCCGGCCAAAAATGCTTTGAAGGAATATCACGAAAATGGTTATTACCACCTTTATAATCGGGGTGTTAATAAAGGAGCAATCTTTTCTGACGAGCAGGACTATAAAACTTTTTTGTATTATTTAAAGTTGTATCTTTGTTCCGAAAAACTTCAAGTAGAGTACTTGAAGTTATATCCGTCGAGGAAATTGAAGAATTATTGTGACAGGCTCAAATTGCTGGCATATTGCTTAATGCCTAATCATTTTCATTTGTTAGTTTGGCAGAAAGACCAGGACGCGATTAATTACTTTATGCGTTCGCTGACGGTTAAATATGCCATGTATTTTAATAAGAAATACAAACGGATCGGACCGCTTTTTCAAGGCGTTTACAAAGCAGTTTTGGTGGAAAATGAACCGCAGTTGGTATACCTTTCAAAATATATTCACCGTAATCCAATCGAGCTCACTTCAAGTAGAGTACTTGAAGTTTACCCATACTCCAGTTATCAAAATTATTTGGGAAAGTTTAATCAGGATTGGGTCAAGCGTGACGAAATTCTGGATTATTTTTCTAAAACCAGAATTGCCAACTCTTACCGCGCTTTTGTTGAGGAAACCGATGAACGGGATTTACCGATGGTTAAATCACTGGTCCTTGAGGATATCTAACTTCAGGTAGAGTACCTGAAGTTAGATGAATAGAGTTTTGGAGCGCAGGCGCAGGTGCTGGCGGCGGCCGAAACGATGGGCTTCGTCGCGCAGTTGAATTAAGAGTCGGGCGGCGGCGGTGTTTAAATCCAGTGGTTTATTGACGCCGACCAAACGGTCAGGTTTTTTGGCCAAGCCCACCACCATAATATCCGCCGGAATAAGTTTTTTTACTGCCTTGATTTGGGTCCGGCCGCCGTCAACGATAATTAAGTCCGGCTTTGCCCATTCGCTATGTTTGAGGCGGCGGGAAATCATTTCAGCCATCATCGCCGGATCATTGGGGGTGGCTAAACTCCTGATGTTAAATAGCCGATATTGGGCTTTATCCGGCCGGCCGTGGGTAGCAACCACCATGGCTCCGGTCGGATTAGTGCCGGATAAATTACTGATGTCGTAAGTTTCAATCCGGTTAACCCTAAAGCCGAACAGCTGGTTTAACTCCAGTTGAATCTGGTCCTGGCTTAAGCGCGGCAGTTCCAAAGACATGACTCGTGCCTGCCAGAAGTAACTCAAGGCCTCCAGTTGCTTTTGGACGGCTTGAGCCGGTTCGTACTTTTGGGCTTTGGCGAAGTTAAGCATTTCTTTTTTCAAAGAGGCAACTAAACGTTTCTTCTTATTTTGGAAAAAGAGCTGGATATCGGTAATATTTTTAGCGTAAGTCTCTCGGGAAATAACGCCGATACAGGCGCCGGGGCAAAGCCCGAGATGATAGTAGAAACACGGCCGCGAACCAGCCGGCTGATCACAGTAAGGAAAAATATGGCGTAAACGTTCTAAAATTTGCCGCAATGTGCGGGTGGAGCTGAACGGGCCGAAAGTGCCGGTTTGCCGGGTGATTAAAATTCGGGGATAGACGGCTTTGGTGATGGTTAAATAAACCGGCGTTTTGTCATCTTTTAAAATCAAGTTAAAATGCGGCTGATAAAGTTTAATCAAACGGGCTTCGGTTAAAATCGCTTCGATCTCCGAGTCCAATCCCTGCCAGCGGAGGTGGTCGGCGGCGGCCAGCAGCAGCTTGGTTTTGGGGTCAAAACCGGCTTGGCGGGGATAGCTTTTCAGGCGCCGGCTTAAATTCTTCGCCTTGCCGACGTAAATTACTTTCCGGCCTTGCAAAAACCAATAGACTCCCGGCCGGCCGGGAAAAGCTTGGTTAAACATAATTTTTAAGAAACTGCCCGGTATAAGAGGCCTTGAACCGGGCGACATCATGAGGCGTTCCCGAAGCGACGATTTGGCCGCCGGCCTCCCCGCCTTCCGGCCCGAGGTCGATAATCCAGTCGGCATTTTTAATCACTTCCAGATTGTGTTCGATTACCATCACCGTGTTGCCTAAAGCGACCAGCTGTTTTAAAACCCCGATCAGTTTTTTTAGATCTTCAAAGTGCAGTCCGGTCGTCGGTTCATCAAGCAGATAAAGCGTGTGGCCGCGGCCCTTAATCGACAGTTCCCGCGCCAATTTGACCCGCTGGGCCTCGCCGCCGGAAAGGGTTGGGGCCGGCTGTCCCAAGGTAAGGTAGTGGAGACCGACGTTTTTTAGGGTTTGCAATTTGGGAGTTAGCCCGGAATAGGCGGGGAAAAAGCTTAAGGCTTCTTCCACCGTCATCTCCAGCACCTGAGCGATATTTTTGTCTCGGTATAAAATATCCAAAGTCGGCTGTTGATAACGCTTGCCGCCGCAGACTTCGCAGGTGATGAAAACATCCGGCATAAACTGCATTTCGATTTTCACCTGCCCTTCTCCCTGACAGGCTTCACAGCGGCCACCCTTGACGTTAAAGGAAAATTTGCCCGGATTGAAACCGGCGATTTTGGCGTCGCGGGTAGTGGAAAAAAGACCGCGGATAAAATCAAAAGCTTTGGTGTAAGTGGCCGGATTGCTTCGGGGGGTCCGCCCGATCGGGTTTTGATCGATTAACGCCGTCCGGGTAATCATTTCTCCGCCGGAGAGAGCCTTAAAGTTTTTTTTGCTATCCTTGAACCAAGGATTCAGGCGGGACTTAATTGCCGGGTAAAGCGTGTCGTGAATCAGGGAACTTTTGCCCGAACCGGAAACGCCGGTGATGACAAGGAAGCGGTTTAGGGGGAACCTGACGGTTAAGTCTTTCAGGTTATTTTGAGTGCAGCCGGTTATAATCAGAGCCGAGTTATTAGAGCTTAGAGCATAATTTGAAGAGATGCTAATGCCGGAATTATTTTTGAGAAACTTTCCGGTGAGAGATTTAGGGTTGGCCATGACCTGTTTAGGAGTGCCGGCGGCGACGATCCGGCCGCCGTATTTGCCGGCTTTCGGTCCAAAATCGACCAAGTAATCGGCTTGAAGCATGATATCTTTATCGTGTTCTACGACGATGACCGTGTTGTCTAAATCACGCAAGTGCTTCAAAGTCGTAATCAGCTTTTGGTTGTCCCGCTGATGCAGGCCGATGGACGGTTCATCTAAAACATAGAGGACTCCGGATAGCCCGGAGCCGATTTGCGAGGCCAAACGGATCCGCTGGGCCTCGCCGCCGGCCAGCGTTCCCGCCTGCCGGGATAAAGATAAGTAATCCAAACCGACGGCCAGTAAAAACTCCAGCCGGTGGCTGATCTCTTTTAAAATCAATCGGCCGATGGCTAATTCTTTTTGATTTAAAACTTGATCAGCTTTGATGAAGTCAAGACAGTCTTTAATTGACAGTTCGGTTAATTGAAAAATGTTCAGACCTTTGAAGCTGACTGAAAGAGCCTCGGTTTTGAGGCGGCTGCCATGGCAGGTCGGGCAAAGCTCTTCGCTCATGTATTTGCCGATTTCCTGACGGATATAGTCCGAGTCGGTCTCGCTGAAGCGGCGTTCCAAATGAGTGACAAAGCCTTCCCAAAAGCTCGAGCCGTAAAGCAGTTGGGTTTGAACCGCCGGGGGCAGATTTTTCCAAGGTTTGGCCGGGTCGACGCTTTCATCGGAAAACAAGGCTTCGATTTTCGGCCTGATCCACGTGCCAACGGCCAATTGGGTTGCCAAGGGAATGATTGCCCCTTCAAAGACAGACAAATTCGGTGCCAGCAGTTTATTCAGATCAATTTTCAGCAAGACGCCGATGCCGGTGCATTGGGGACAGGCACCGTGCGGCGAGTTAAAAGAAAATAAGCGCGGGGTCAATTCGGGCAAAGACAGATTGCATTCCGGACAGGCGTATTTTTGGGAAAACAAATGATCGTTAAACCGGACGGGGTTTTCCGGAAAAGTCAAACTTGGGTCGAGTACTTGGGAGACGAGGCTCAAACCGCCGGTTAATTCATTGGCTTTGGTTAAACTGTTAAACAAGCGGGTCTTGACCGTGCTTAAATCTTTTTGAGTCACGGTCAGCCTTTCGATGACCACATCTAGATTGTGGCGGTTGGTTTTAATCAGGACTAAATCATCGCTTAGGTTAAAAATCCGGCCATCGGCCCGGACTTTGGAATAGCCTTTTTTAAATAAGTTTTTAAACAGCTCGGTAAACTCCCCTTTTTTGTCCCGAATCACCGGGGCGAACACTATGAATCGTGACGGCTTCCGGCCGGTTAAAGACCGGGCGATAATTTCTTCAGCTTGTATGACGATCTGATCAATTGTTTGCCGGCTGATTTCCCGGCCGCAGTGGGGACAGTGGGGTCGGCCGACGCGGGCATAAAGGAGGCGCAGGTAATCGTAAATTTCGGTAATCGTGCCGACGGTCGAACGCGGATTCCGGGAAGTGGTTTTTTGGTCAATGGCGATGGCCGGCGACAGGCCTTCCAGAGTATCGACGTCCGGTTTACTCATCAGCCCTAAAAATTGGCGGGCGTAACTGCTTAAAGATTCCACGTAGCGGCGTTGGCCTTCGGCATAGATAGTGTCGAAAGCCAAAGAACTTTTCCCGGAACCGGATAAACCGGTAAACACTACCAGTTTATTCTTGGGAATATCCAAATCAATATTTTTTAAATTGTGGGTTCGGGCACCGCGGACTTTAATTAAATCGCTCATAAACTTTCTTTAGTTTAGCCGCTTTGTCAAAATTTAATTCTTGGGCGGCCCGCAGCATTTGGCGTTTGATCCGGAGTTGGTATTTGATCCGGTCGTCGTAGGTCAGGGAATTCGGATCGAGGGGATCGGTCTCTGCTTGGTCAGTTTTTTTGAGCAGGCGGCGGCGGATGGGCTTGACGATGGATTTGGGGTTTAAGTGATGGGTTCGGTTATAAGACAATTGAATTTGGCGCCGGCGGGAGACTTCTTTGATGGCCCGGTCCATCGAACCGGTAAGTTTATCGGCATACATAATTACCTGACCGTCGACGTGCCTTGCTGCCCGGCCCATGGTTTGAATCAGCGAAGTTTGCGAACGGAGAAAGCCTTCTTTATCGGCATCCAAGATTGCTACTAAACTGACTTCGGGCAAGTCTAAGCCTTCGCGCAGAAGATTAATGCCGACTAAAACATCAAAATCGCCCAGCCGCAGTTTATCCAGAATATCCGACCGGTCCAAAGTTTTAACATCGCTATGAAGATACTCGACCTTCAGGTTCTCACCCTGAAGGTGCTCGGCCAGGGCTTCGCTGTTTTTCTTGGTTAAAGCGGTCACCAGCACCCGTTCTTTTCGGGACACCCGCAGTTTAATTTCTTTGATTAAATCCTGAATTTGTCCGGTTGACGGCCGCAGGGTGATTTTTGGGTCGCTGATTCCCGTGGGCCGGACCAATTGTTCCACTGGCCGGCCGCTTTGGGACAGCTCCCATTCGTCTGGTGTGGCCGAAACATAAATCGCCTGCGGGACTTTGCTTAAGAATTCTAAAAATTTCAACGGCCGGTTGTCAATCGCTGCCGGCAGACGGAAACCGTAGTCAATCAGGGTTTGTTTCCGGGATTGATCGCCGCGGTACATGCCCCGGATTTGGGGCAGGCTCATATGAGATTCATCGATTACCGTTAAATAGTCTTTGGGAAAATATTCCAGCAGGGAAAAGGACGGTTCGCCGGGGAGACGGCCGTCAAAATAGCGGGAGTAATTTTCGATACCGTTGACAAAGCCTAAAGACTCGATCATCTCCAAATCGTAGTTGACTTTTTGTTCCAGCCGAAACGCTTCAACCAGCTTGTTTTTACTTTTAAATTCCTCAAGACGCCGGGCCAAGTCCCGGCGAATTTGTTTTAAGGCTTGCTTTTGGGTAATCGGATTGGTCAGATAATGTTTAGCCGGGTAGATCACTTCCCGCTTGGGGGCGGGCCGGGTGTCGGCGATCGGTTCCAGGCTGACCGGATCAACCCGGCGGATCGATTCGATTTGATTATCGAGTAGGACCAATTTAAGGCAGTAATCGACGTAAGCCGGATAAATGAGCAGGGTTTCGCCTTTTAATTGCCAGACTCCCCGCTTCAATTCATAATCATTTCTTTGGTATTGTAAATCGGTTAAACGGGCTAGAACTGTCTGTTTATCGATCAATTGACCTTCAATTAACTCAAGTATGTACCGGCCGTACTCGACCGGCGAACCCAGATTATAAATGCAGGAGACTGAAGCGACGACAATGACGTCACTGCGGGTCAGCAGGTTGGCGGTAGCCGAGAGGCGAAGTTTGTCGATCTCGTCATTAATATTGGTTTCCTTTTCGATGTAGGTGTCGGTTTTGGGAATGTAGGCTTCCGGCTGATAATAGTCATAGTAGGAAACAAAGTAAGACACGGCATTTTCCGGGAAAAAATCGCGAAATTCCTGATAGAGCTGGGCCGCCAGAGTTTTGTTATGAGAAATGACTAAGGTGGGTTTTTGCACGGCGGCAATCACGTTGGCAATCGTATAAGTTTTCCCCGAACCGGTCACGCCCAATAGGGTTTGGTGTTTTTTACCGGAGTTTAAGCCTTTGACTAAAGCCTCAATCGCTTGAGGTTGATCCCCGGTCGGCTGAAAATCGGCCTTGAGTTTAAATTTGGGCATAAACCTTTTATTATAAGGCTATAATGGCTTATGGTCAAAAGGGCGGTGTTATTTACTAATGGTGACTTGTCCGACGCCAGCCGGCTAAAATTAAAAAAAACCGATTATTTAATCGGGGTAGACGGCGGGACCAATTTGATCCGGCGGTTGGGCTTGAAGCCGGATTTAGCGATTGGCGATTTCGACTCTTATCCAAAGCCAAAAACCAAAGCTGTCTTTAAACAATCTCAAGATTTGACGGACACTGAATTTGCACTGGATTACTGCGTTAAACAGGGATTTAAAGAAATTGTTCTGGTGGGGGTTTTGGGCCGGCGGTTGGACCACTTACTGGCTAATATTTTTCTGGCAGTTAAATTTAAATTGACAATTTATGAGGGTCAGCAAGTTCTCTATTTTATTACAGGTCCTTCAAGTAGAGTACTTGAAGGAAGACGAGGCGACTTAATTTCTTTATTGCCATTGACTAATTGTCTTGGGATAACGTCTAAAGGATTGAAATGGACACTTCAAGTAGAGTACTTGAAGTTCAGCTGTACGCGAGGAATTTCTAACGTGATGACCGGGAAAACCTGCCGGGTCAGCCTCAAGAAAGGCCGGCTTTTGGTAGTGTATAATAAGATATAGGCTTCCGTAGCTCAACGGATAGAGCATTCGTCTTCGGAACGAAGAATGCAGGTTCAATCCCTGCCGGGAGCACTCGTCCAAATATTATGGGCCGGTAGCTCAATTGGCAGAGCAAATCCCTCTTAAGGATTTGGTTCTGGGTTCAAGTCCCAGCCGGCTCACCAAACTATAGGCTATTTTCGGGTGATGGTGTAAGTTACCGGGTGGGAGAGGAAAATTGCCGGGGAGTCCTCCACTAAAAAGCGCTGAAAGTCCTGGTAAATTTCCCGGCGCCGGGCCTGGTCGGAAATCTGCCGGCCGTCTTCCAGCAGTTTGTCCACTTTCAGATCGGAATAATGGGTCAGGTTGGTTGGCTGGGTCGAGTGCCAAAGAGCGTGCTGGTCCGGGTCCGGCGGAATTTCCTGGGCCACCAGAATTGCCTGCCAGCCCGGCTCGATACTGTTGACGGTTTTGACGCTGACTTGGAGATTAAGCGTTTCCTGCCACGAGGCGGCCACCGCTTCGGCCAGTTCCAGGAACGAGGCGCTGGTGCCTAAAGTCAGGGCCAGCCGGCCTGCCTGCGCAGGCAGGCCGCCGGCACTGCTTTCCTGCTCAAATTTTTCCAGCAAAGTTTTAGCCTGTTGGGGATTATAGTTATAAGGTTTGACGTTGGGGTTAAAGGCCCAAGAATCCGGGCTGATCGGCGACAGCGCCCGGCCGGCGGTATCGCCGGATTTATTTTTAATGGCGTAGGCCAGCGCCTGGCGCAGGGATTTGTTGGCCAAATTGCCGTCGGTTAGATTAAACAGCACCACCAAATAGGCCTGCCGGTTTAAATTACCGGTGACCTCGACTTTGTTTTGCCATGACTCGTTTAAGGGGTTGATAATTAAGTTTTCCAGACGGTCAACTTCCCCCAGACGGAAGCCCAGCCAGGCCGCCGGATTGGAGAGGTAAAAACGGTAATCGAGTTCCTGATTTTTGCCGGTTAAGCGCAGACGTTTGAGATACGGCCCCTGCCAGCTGATGGTTTTAATGGAATACTCGCCGGCGCCGATGGTTTTGTCTTTAAAAACCGGCCGGGTGAGCAAAGTCAAAAACGGCGAGTAGGGCTGGGTTAGCCGGAATTCGATCGTCCGCTCGTCCGGATAGCTGACAGTGACCTCGGGCAAATCAAAAGCCAGGTCCCGGCTGATGATCGGCGTGCCGTCATTCCAGAAAACTTCCGGGGACAAATAGACAAGGTAGCGGGAACCGTTGTCCGCCAGTTGGTAACCTTGGGCCAGATCGGCGCTGACTTCCCCGGAATCGGTGAGCCTGAATAAACCCCGGCCCAGAGTTGGGGTTAACTGGCGGGGTAAAGTATTCAAGGTGTATTGTCCGACAATTCCCAGGCTCTTTTTTGATTTAAATTGCGGCAGAAGCGGCAGAACATTATTGAGCAGAACAAACAGTAAAATGCCGGCCAGGCCGGCCGAAAAAATTAATTTTTGCTGTTTTTTAAGAAACGATTGGCACCACCACCAAAAGCGCCGGACCGGTTTGACCAAATTCATAGTTTCAGGTTAATTAACGCCAGAATTGTCAGGATTACGGCTAAAACGATCGTCAGGTAAAAAACCAATCTCTCGATGCCTTTTTTGGTGTGATAAACGGCCGATTGGCCGCCGAAAGCCGTACCCAAACCCCCGCCCTTAGCCTGGAGTAAAATTAAAGCGATTAAGACCAGGGAAATCAAAATCTGAACGATAATTAATCCGGGCATAAAACTCCGTCGAGTAATTTATAGATAAAGGTGAGCAAAATTGAGGCCAACAGGTAACTGACGGGTAAATTTATCCGCAAGGCCGGAATCGAAAAACCGGCTTGCTGCCAGGCCGGAGCGGTAAAGCCGACAATAAACAGCCCGGAAACAATTTTGACCGCTAAAAATAAAACCAAAGCCTGACCGGCCCAGGATAACAGGCCCAAAGTCAGTAATTTAATTAATGGTTTAACCAGCCGGTCAAGCAGGGCCATCACTAATCCGGCCCAGAGCCATTGGGGCAGTTGGCCGGGCACGATTATTCCCGGATAAAATCCGGCCAGTAAGAATAAAGAAAAGCTATGCAACAGGCTTTGCCTTAACCAATCGCGCATGGATTAATTTTAACACAAGCAGGGCGGCGAAACTAAAAAGCGCCAACCGAAACGGCTGATTGCCGAAAATCAGGCGGTAGGCCGGACTAACAGTTAATTGCCGGCTGGCAGTTGTTAGATCAGTAGAGACAGTTAAGGTTTCGGTGAATCGGCTGTTCCAGCTGGTTATAGGTAAACTAAAATTGATTTCTGTCGAGGCCATCGGCGGTAAAGCGGCTATTTGAAAATTTAAATGGTTGCGTTCGGAATCCAGGTTGATCGGAATTTGGTACAAAGCCGCATTACCGGAGTTTTTGACCAGAATTTTTCCGTTTAAACCGACTCCGGCCAAACTTTCTTTCGGTAAATCGATGGCTAACTCGACAGCCGGATTCGGCACCAGGCTGTGGCCGAAAGTCACCCGGACATTTTTAGCCGGCTGGCTGTCGGTTTTGTAGGCGCCGGCCGGAATCGGGTAACTGCTGTCCGCCCCTAAAATCACAAAAGCAAAATGGTTTAAATCCGTCTGCTCGAAATAATCAACGCCGCCGGTGGTATTGCCCCAGGTGGGATCGACCGGCCGCCATAACTGGCGGGATTCGTCATAGTATTCCGGCCAGGCGTGGAGCACGTCCTGTTTTAAGGACAGCGGCCGCAAACTGGAATTATCGGTATAAGCATAGCCGTTGACCGCCCGGGCCGGAATACCGCCGGCGCGGGAGAGGGCAATAAACAGATCGGTAAACTCCATACATAAAGCCGAATTCTGGTTGTCCAAAGCGTTGGCCGCGCCCAATCTCGCCGGAGCGGAATCCAGGCGCCCGTAGTCATAAATCAGGTTATTGACAACATAGTCGTAAATCTGCCTGGGCGCGGTCAGAGTGGCGGCCAAATCTTTAATCCGCGGTTGGTCGGCTTCCCAGTATTTCTGCGGCTGGCGGTAGTTGATCCGGTCATTAATCCCCCACGGATAATCAGCCCGGGGTTCAAGGAATAAAGTCGCCGAGCCGGTGGCCGTCACTTTCAGTTCACTGCCGGCCGGCAAGCGGTAAGCGGCCAGCCAATTGCCGTCGGCATCGGCCCGGAGATTGGCCGGCCGGGGCTCGATGGTTTCGTAAAGGACCTGCTGCCAGGCTGTATCCGGAGGCAGGGCAATCTCGGTATTGACCGGGTAAAAATTCTGATTGGTTAAATAATAGTCAAAGCTGAAGTCATACCATTGCTCCCGTCCGAAAGTGGCGCTGATGCCGGTTTGATATAAATCTTCGCTGTCGAAACGGTAGATCGTTTGGCCGTCGGCGGCAGTTTGGCCGGCCGGGGCCGGTGTCAGAGTGGCGGCCGGGCCGAAAGCGGCCGGAACGGCCAAGGTTAGCCGGTAGCTGGAAAGGGATTCGGATTTAGCTAATTTAGGAATGCTGATTTCCCGGACGTTCCCCAGTCGCCGGGAAAAATCACTGGTCGTAAATTCCAGGGTAAATTTTTGGGACTTATCCTTGCCGAGAATTTTTTCGGGAAAAACCACGGTGATGTTGGTGGTTTTGCTGCCCAGAACGATTTTCGGTTCAACCGGGCCGGAAACGGTTTCCAGGCGGATATCCGTCAAATTAGTGGAACCGATAGACAGGGTAAACTCCGAAGCGTAAATGTTGGAGAGCTTATTGACCAGCTCGACGTTCATTCTGGCCCGGGTTAAGCCATTGGACCGGACGCGGTAGTCGACGTCATAGTTGGTGATAAATTCGCCTTCGGCCAAGGCCCGGGTAGGAAAAAATAAGGCAATGATGAAAAACAGCCCCCAAAGCATAGACTTTATTCTAAACTGGGGCTTGACAGCAGTCAAAATTTCCGCCTAAGATAAAACGAAGATTAACCTAACATATGCCGATTACTTTATACCGACGCCAGAGACAAATTGTCGATTTTGTCGCCCAATATATTTCCGCCTGCGGTTTGGCGCCGACGCTCCGGGAGATCGGCGACGCCTTGGGTGTTTCCTCGCTGGCCACGGTCCACGAACATTTGCAGGCATTGATTAAAAAAGGCGTCTTGAGAAAACTCACCGGCACGGTCCGGGGCTTGGAAATAGTCAACGAAAAGTATCATCCGGAACAAAGCGGCCTGATTTTGCCGATCTTAGGATACATTGCCGCCGGCGTGCCGATCGAACCCTACACTGATCCGAATGCCAGTTTCAGCGTTTCTTCGGCCATGGTCTCGGTCAAAAAACGGTCTTACGTTTTACAAGTAAAAGGCGATTCAATGATCGACGAAGGCATTTTGGACGGTGACTACGTGGTGATCGAAGAGACCGACGCGGCCGAAAACGGCGAGATCGTGGTGGCTCTGCTGGAAAACGGCTTGGCGACCCTGAAGCGATTTTTCCGGGAAGCGACCCGGGTCCGGCTGGAGCCAGCCAATTCCAAAATGAGCCCGATTTATGCCACCAACGTCCGGATTCAAGGCAAGTGCGTTGGGGTTATCCGCAAATTCAAACCGGTAAATTAAATTCTATTTAAACTCGTCTAAAACCGAAGTTAAATCAATTTTATCAATGGCTGAATCAGCTAAGATTCCGGTTTTCAGCAGGGTGAAATTTTCGTGCCAGGGGGTCCGGGGAACCCGGTAAAAAATGCCGATCGGCAGGCGGTCGGTCCTCAAGCTTAACTTTAAGGCGGCTTCGAGATCAGCGGGATCGTGGGCGATTTTATCCAGGTATTCAATGTGCTCGCGGTACCAGGCATATGGCCGGGATTTGTTGTAGGTCGGGCAGGGCTGGAGAATGTCGATCAGGCTGAAGCCCCGATGTTTGACTCCGGCAACTAAAAGTTTCGTCAAGTGCGGAATGTCCCCGGCAAAGCCCCGGGCGACGAACGCAGCGCTGTTAGTTAAAGCCGTGGCTAAAGGGTTAAACGGTTCGTCGATGACGCCGGCCGGGGTTGAGGGGGTAACTTGGCCTTTGGGGGTAGTCGGCGATTTTTGGCCGGTAGTTAAAGAATAGAGGAAGTTATCATGGACCAGAACGGTGACATCATGATTGCCGCGGGCCAGGGAAAGCAAGTGGCTGACGCCTTCGCCGTAACCGCCGCCGTCGCCGATGATGACAAAGACTTTTAAGTTATGGTTGGCCAGTTTGATTCCGGCCGCCGGCGGCAGTCCCCGGCCGTGCAGGGCGTGGAAACCGTAGGCAAAAACAAAATCGGCCATGTTGCCGGAACAGCCGACGTCGTAGACAAAGGCGGCTTGATGGGGTTCCAGTCCCAATTGGTCCAGAGCCGCTTTAATCGCCCCCAAAATGGCAAAATTACCGCAACCGGGACACCAGGTAGGCGAAAGTTTGGTAACGCGGGCGGTCATATTTTTTTCAAGCCTTCAATAATTTCTTCCGGATAAAATTGGCGTCCGTCGTATTTTAAGATTTTATCTTTAATCATCGTGCCGGTTTGCTGGGCGATTAATTTACTCAATTGACCGGTGGCATTGCCTTCAACCGTGATCAACCGGGGCTGATGAGCGATTAAAGCTTTAAACTGCGCCAGCGGGAACGGCCACAGCCAGGCAAAGTGGATCAGATTGGTGTTAGGAAGACTGGGGAGAGCGTCCAAAATCGCCCCTTTGTTTGAACCCCAGGAAACGAGGGTAGTTTTGGCTTTGGCCGGGCCGAATATCCGCGGGGCGATCAAGTCATCGCTTGCCAGAATGGTCGTTAGTTTTTTCAGCCGCTTATCCATTTGTTTAACCCGCTCGCGACTGTCTTCGGTGGCATAGCCCAGCTCGTCATGTTCGTAAGAATTAGCCAGAAAAATGCCGCCGGGCCGGCCGGGCAAAGGCCGGGGAGAAATGCCCGAAGCCGTCACTTGGTAGCGTTTGAACGGTTCGGGCGACGCGCCGGTTTTTGCCAGGCAGTAGCGCTGATTTGTGTGACCGGCAGGCGGCTGATCGGCCGTATAATAACCTTCGCCCAGATTTTTATCGGCCAGGATAATGACCGGCAATTGATATTTTTCGGCCAGGTTTTGAGCGGCTTTAGCCAAAGTAAAGGCTTCGGTTGGATCCCCCGGGGCCAACACGATCCGGGGAAATTCGTCCTGGGCGGCATTAATGGCAAAAAGCAAATCTCCCTGACCGCTCCAGGTAGGCATGCCCGAGGCCGGGCCGGGGCGCATGCCTAAAATTATCACTAACGGGGTTTCGGTAATGCCGGCCAAACCTAAAGCCTCGACCATCAGGGAAAAACCGCCGCCGGAAGTGGCCACCATCGAGCGGACGCCGCCAAAGCCGGCGCCGATGGCCATATTGGCGACCCCGATTTCGTCTTCGGCATGATTGACGATGATGTTTAGTTTTTTAGCGTTGGCGGCCAAGTAATGAAGAATCGGAGTCACCGGGGTCATCGGGTAGGCACAGTAAAATTTCATGCCGCCGGCGACCGCGCCCAAAGCCAGTGCCTCGTTGCCGCAAATCATAATTTGATTTTTAAGCGCCCGGCCGGGCGCGATTAGCTTAAGTTTTTTATCAGCAAAATTCTTGGCGGCATAGTCAAAGCCTAATTGGGCGGCCTGATGGTTTTGAACCGTAATGCTTTGATCTTTGCCGGCAAAGGCTTCGGCAATCACCTGTTTGAAAATGGCCAGGTCTAAACCGATTAAAGCGCAACTGGCCCCAAGAGCGACGGTGTTTTTTGTCAGGAAATTGCCGCTTTGATTGGCCAGTTCGGCCAGGGGCAGTTTTAAAGGTTGGTCTAAAATGATTTGTGACGTTTTTAGGTCAACTAAAATATCGATTTTTACTTGGCCGCTGTTAACCGGTTGATCGCCGGCAACCACCGAAAAAGTATTATGTCCGCCCCGGATTAAGCTGGGATATTCGGTCGAGCCGTAAGTGTACCAACCGGCCCGTAAAGCGGTTTTTTGCATCATTAAACCAGAGACTTTTATGCCCTCTCCGGCCGCTCCGGCAATCTGCCAGTTGAATTTTGCCATAGTAAAAGCATAGCATAATTTATAGGTGTATAGTGAAGATAATGCCGGCTAAAAACGCCCTTAAAGAATATCACGAAAATGGCTACTATCACTTGTATAATCGCGGTGTTAATAAAGGGCTAATATACTCTGACGAGCAAGACTATAAAAATTTCTTATGGCTGCTGAAGATATATCTTTCTGCAGTTGACCTTCAGGGAGAGTCCCTGAAGGCTCCACCCTCACATAAACTTAAGAATTATTTTGAACAAATCCGGCTAATTGCTTACTGCTTGATGCCCAATCACTTTCACTTAATGATCTGGCAAAAAGATCCTGACGGCATTAACCACTTTATGCGCTCTTTAGCAACTAAATATACGATGTATTTTAACCGTAAATATAAACGGATAGGTCCCCTCTTTCAAGGAGTTTATAAGGCTGTTTTAGTCGAAAGTGAGCCCCAATTACTTTACTTATCGAAATATATTCACCGTAATCCTTTTCCGGTTTTGTCTGCCGGAAGCCTACTCTCAAACTATAAACACTCTAGCTACCAAAACTACTTAGGATTATTTAATCAGCCATGGATTGATAAGGACGATATTCTTGGTTTATTCTCAAAGAATCCTCAAGGTAGTAATTCTTATCAAAATTTTGTCGAGGAAACTGACGAAAGAGACCTAGCTTTTATTAAAACACTTGTTCTTGAGGAAGTATAGTCTTCAGGGAGAGTCCCTGAAGGTGGTGATTTTGAGGTCGACGATGGTGACACTGGTTTCGGTTAAAATGGCCGGGTTGATTTCCAACTCTTGAACCGATTGGAATTCTTCGATCAGCTGACAGGCGTTGAGAATTAATTTGACTATTGCTTTGACGGCCAGTTTAACTCCGTTTCGATAACCGAAAATAATCTGGCCGATCCGGGTTTGCCGGAGTAAATTGGCAATCAGTTTTTCGTTGACCGGCAAAAATACCCGGGCAAGGTCCCGGTACAGCTCGGTATAAACTCCTCCGCCGCCAAGGGTCAGCAGCACCGGCCAGCCGGGTTCGCGCTTCAGGCCGATAAACAGTTCGTGGCCGGCAGTTAACTGCGGCTGGGCCAGAATCAGCGGAAATTTTTGCGCCAGCCGGCGGTAGGCGGTTTTAACGGCGGCGCCGGTTTTTAAATTAAGATAAATAGCTTTGGCTTCGGTGCGGTGGGCGCCGGCACTGGGGTCGGCTTTGAGCACCACCGGCCAGGAAAAATCGGCCGGTTTGACCGGCTGATCCAAGGTAATTGTTTTAACCAAAGGCAGTTGATAGCGGCGGATTAAACTTTGCGCCTGTTTCCAGGTTAAACGGCCTTCAGGGAGAGTCCCTGAAGGTGAATGAATTGGGTAAGACCGCCGGGCAGGATAAAGGTCCAGTTTATGCCCCCGGTGCCATTGCAGCAGGGCGGCCAGGCCGGTGACCGCCTCTTGGGGTAGTTCGATCGTGGCGATTCGATTTTGGCGTAAAATATTGCCGGCGGTTTCGGTTAACCGGCCGGTCAGCAGGGAGACAATCAAGGGTTTTTTGACCGATCGGAAACGCCGGACAATTGCCCGGCAGGTAGACTCAATTTGGGTATTAGCCTGAGGGGTAATAATAATCAGATAGGCATCCCGGGTTTTATCTTTCAGAACCTCGTTTAAAGCCTGGCTAAACCGCCCGGCGCCGGCATCCCCCAGGACGTCAACGGCTTTGGCCACGTCCAAATTCAGACTGCTGGCCGTATCGGTGGCCAAAATGGCCGGACCGCCGGCGTTAGTGACAATTGCCAGATCGTTATCTTTTAATTCGGGTTCGAGCGAGAAAACTTCCAGCAGGTTGGTAAAGTCGGTAATGGTTTTTGCCTGCAGACAGCCGGACTGGTTTAAAGCGGCGGTCACGACGGCGCCGGCCGGACTTAAACTGGCGGTGTGGCTTTGACTGGCCAGCCGGCCGGCCGGAGTTTGGCCGCCGAAAAGAACGATAATCGGTTTTTTCCGGGAAATCCGGCTGGCCAGCTTCAGCCACCCCAGGCCGTCGGCAAACGATTCCAGGTAAAGAGCAATAATTTTAGTGGCCGAATCATTACCCAAATATTCCAGGAAATCATTTTCAGTCAAACCCAAACGATTGCCTAAAGAGATAAATTTAGAAAAACCTAAATGTTCCTGCCTGGCCCAGTTGAATAAATAGCTGGCCAGGGCCCCGGATTGAGAGATCAGGCCGATGTTCCCCGGCGGCGGATCGACTTTAGCAAAAGTGGTGTCCAGCCGGCGGGAAGGATTGGCTACCCCAAAACAGTTGGGGCCCAGAAACGGCACCGGCGGCGGCGGCAAGCTTACCCCGGCCTCTCCCAGTTCGGCAAAGCCGGAAGAAATCACAATCACCGCCTTAACTTTTTTAGCCACACAGTCGGTGAGGACACCAGGGACAAACCGGGCCGGAATTGCCACTACGGCCAGATCAATCCGGACTTTAATGTCCGTCACCCGTTGATAGCCAAAACGAGGATTAACCGGATACAGCCGTCCCGGATAGGCTTTAAGTTTTTGCCATAAGTTATAGCCGACTTTAGTTTTATCTTTAGAAGCGCCGATCAAGGCGATTGACCTTGGTTTAAAAAAATTATCCATAACTAAATCAAACTTTTGCCGTTCATTGATGCCGGCTGGTTTAAATTCAGCAGTTTAATGATGGTGGGGGCGACGTCGGCTAACAAGCCGGGCGCCAGTTGCCGGCTTTTACCCAGGAATTGCCGGCCCACCAGAATGACCGGCACCGGATTATCTGAATGTTCGGTATCGACTTCCCCGGTTTGCAGGTTAATCATTTCTTCAACGTTGCCGTGGTCGGCGGTGATTACCGTCGAACCGTCAAGGGCATTGACCGTGCTGACGATTTGGCTCAAAGCGGCGTCGGCCGCGGCACAGGCCATGAGGGCGGCCGGCAGATTGCCGGTATGGGCGACCATATCCGGGCAGGCAATGTTGACCAGAATGAATTGGTAAGTCATGGCTTTAATTTTTTCGACGACTTTATCGGCCAGGGCCGGCGTTGACATTTCCGGCTGGAGGTCATAGGTAGCAACTTTGGGCGACGGCACCATTAACCAGTCTTCGCCGGGAAACGGCTGTTCCCTTAAGCCGTTAAAATAATAAGTCACAAATCGCTCTTTTTCGCTTTCGGCCATATGGAGTTGGCGCAAATTGGCCTCGGCCAAAACCCGGGCCAGGGGAAATTCAACCGACAGCGGCGGCATTACCACCTGGACAGGTAAACCGCTTTGATACTCGGTCATGGTGATAAAAACCAGTTCTTTAAGGACTTTTTGGCGTTTAAACGGCGGATTAAAACTGGCTTTTTCCGGTAAATGGCTGTCGAGATACTTATCCTGCAACGGATCAAAGGCCAATTGATTGGCTTCGGCTTCAAAGTTAGGCAGGACAAACGCTTTAGTCAGCTGGCGGGGCCGGTCGACCCGGAAGTTATAAAAAATAACCGCGTCATTATCTTTAATCAAGCCGATCGGCTGGCCTGCGGTATCGACAATATTAGTGGGCAAAATAAATTCATCGGTAAGATTGGCGGCATACGAAGTTTTGACCGCTTCAGCGGCTGACAAAGCCAGGTTGGCGACGCCTTCGGTCAGGCAACGGTAGGCTTTTTCGGTTCTGGCCCAGCGGTGATCGCGGTCAAGGCCATAGTAACGGCCCATGATCGAAGCGATTTGACCCAGGCCGTGATTTTTGAGTTGGGATTCGACCTGGTCAATATAAACCGCGGCCGTGGTCGGCGGCGAGTCCCGGCCGTCGGTAATCAAATGCAAAGCCAATTTAGCTAACTGGTTTGACCGGGCAAACTTGATCAGAGCAAACAGGTGTTCGTTGTTGGCATGAACGCCGCCGGAACCGATTAAACCCAAAAGGTGAAGGGTGGAGTCATGTTTTTTGACGTGGCTGACGGCGGCCATTAAAGCCGGGTTTTGAAAAATTGAGCCATCGGCGATGGCCGTATTAATTCTCGGCAAATCCTGAAACACAATTTGGCCGGCGCCCAAATTGATATGGCCGACCTCGGTGTTCCCGTCTTCTCCGGGAGGCAGGCCGACGGCTTGCCCGGAAGCCAAAATCCGCCCCGACGGGTAGGCGGCTAACAGCTGGTTGAAAAAAGGAATGTTGGCTTGGGTGATGGCGTTGCCCGGACCGGCCGGAGCGATCCCCCAGCCGTCGAGGACAACGAGAACCACCGGTTTAATCCCGTTCATAGTTTTAATTCGGCGGCAATGGCCGATAACCGATTGTATTTGACGACCCGTTCGCCCCGGACCGGAGCGCCGAACTTGGTGTAATCGGCTAAAGTGCCGACCGCAAAATCGGCAATAAAGGTATCATTGGTTTCGCCGGAACGATGGGAGACAATTATCTTCCAGCCGGCCTCCCGGCAAAGATTAATTACCTTGAGTGTCTCGGTAATCGTCCCGATTTGGTTCGGTTTAATCAAAACGGCATTGCAGGCTTTTTTGGCGATGGCTTGTTTGACCCGGTCGGGATTAGTCGATAACAGGTCGTCGCCGACGATCAGGCACTGGCTGCCTAAGGCGGCATTCAGCTGGCCCCAGCCGGTCCAATCGTCCTGGTTTAAACCATCTTCCAGGGAAAATAAGTGAAACTCCTTGACTAATTCGCGGTAATAAACGATTAATTCCTCCCGGCTGTAGGGTTGGGCCCGGTCTTTAATTTCATAATGACCGTTTCGATAAAAATAATCGGCCGCCACGTCCAAACCCAAAAACACGTCTTTGGCCAGCTGGTAGGGTGTTTGCTTCAGCGACTCGAGAATGATCGATAAGGCATCGAGATTGGTGAACAAATCCGGGGCAAACCCGCCCTCGTCGCCGACACTGGTAATCGCCCGGCGGTACTTTAAGGTTTTAAACAGGGACTGGTAAACCGTTTCGCCGATTTGCAGGGATTGGCTGTAAGTAAACCGGGCCGAAGGAATTAA